>CAJFOG010000199.1 GCA_904395785.1 uncultured Eubacterium sp.
CCTTTAGATATTGTAGAGTGGAGAATGGATTGGTTTGAACATGTTGAGGATGTGCAAGCATTAAAAGAAATAGCAAAACAATTACGCGAAGTATTCGTGGATACGCCAATTCTTGCGACTTTTAGGAGTAAAAAAGAAGGGGGAGAAAAAGAGATATCTAATGAAAAATATGTGGAGATCAACGTAGAGATTGCGAAAAGTGGTTATGTTGATGCGATTGATGTAGAATTATTTACTGGTGATCAAGAAGTTACAACTATTGTAGAAAAAGCACATGAAGTAGGAGTTAAAGTTGTTATGTCAAATCATGATTTTGATAAAACTCCAAGTTATGATGAAATTATTTCAAGATTACGTTTCATGCAGGAAAAAAATGCAGATATTCCAAAAATAGCAGTTATGCCAAAAAATACAAGTGATGTGTTAACTTTATTACAAGCTACAAATGATATGTATATAAAATATGCAGATCGTCCAATTATTACAATGTCGATGGCAGGTACAGGTGTTATTTCACGCTTATGTGGTGAAGTATTTGGTTCATGTTTGACATTTGGGGCATATAAAAAAGCAAGTGCACCTGGACAAATGAATGTAGAAGATTTAAAAATGGTGTTAACAACATTGCATAACAGTTTATAGTAAGCTAGATGTTTGACAAAGTGGTACCTAAAAATGTATCACTTTGTTTTTTTATAAGTTTATAAAATCTATTTTAAAAGTACTCTAGATTATATAAAAATCCAATCTATATAAAATATAATTATCTTTTTTATAATTTCTATTTTTCATTACCATAGTACATATATTATACTGGTATCAATTTGATATATAAAAATAGAAAGAGTTATATAATGTAATTCAATATTACTCTTTCTGTTACTATTTTAAAAATTAGAGTAGCTGTCGGCCTACTTTGTTAACAATTTTTAAAATTATTATACTGACGTTTTTCCATGTTGTATGTTCATCTTTTCTTTTAAAAGGTGGCGTATAATTATAAAGATATTTGGCAATAATAAAATTCCTAGTAAACCAAATAACTTGGCACCAATATACATTCCGATAACTAAAACAATAGGATGTAATCCAAGTTGTTGTCCCATAATCTTAGGCTCTAAGATATTTCGTACAAGAATAATAAAGATATATAATATAAACAATGAAAAGGCAAAACTTGTTTGTCGAGCTAGTATATTGATACAAATCCATGGAAGAAAAATACATCCAACACCAACCATCGGTAAGGCGTCAAATAAAGCAATCATTGTCGCAAGATAAATTGACTGTTTTATACCGATGAGCCAAAAGCCTAGCAGTAATTGTAACCAAGTAAAAAACATAAGTATAAAATTAGCTTTGATTATTTTTATTAAGGTTTTTTTTGTATATTTTGCGCTTGTTAAAATGAATTGCTGCATAGCTTCTGGCAATTGGTAAAGAATATATTGGCTTATAGATGTATAATGAAATTGAAATAAAAAACTAGAAAAAATAGTTAAAAAACATGATAATAAAATGTTTGGTAGTTGAGTGAACCAGGATTTTAAACAATATAAAAATGATGAAATGATAGAAGATATCATTTCTGAAAGAGACTGTAGTATTTGATTCCATAAAGAGGTAGGAAATTGTTGGATGAATGAAGATGGAAAAGGTAAAAACATATTTGTTTCACTTAAGTAAGGTAAAATATTTTGTCGATATATAAAAGGTAATTGTTCTAGTAAATATTTTATATAAATACCAAGTTTAGATAAAAATGGAATTAATATGATAAGTAGTAATGTATAAAAAAATAGTAAGGTAATAAGTTCCCATATTTTTTGATACCCATGTGTAAAATTTGTAAGAATACGTATTGGACTACGTAATAAAAAAGCAATGAAAAAGCCAATACAAAAAGGTAAGCAAAAAGGAAGAATATATTGAAAGAAACAATAAATGAATATGATAAAAATAGTATAGTATATAATATTGATAATAAATTCTCGTTTTTTTTCTGTATGCATTGTGTTCTCCTTTCTTTTCATTGTATGTAGACAAGAAGGTGTATATGCATTAATGAAAATATTGCCAAAAATAAAAAAGCATTTTATAATGGTAATACTTGTATTTGATATGATTTCCTGTGATCGATGAGACATAGAGTAATTAGTAATACAGTACAAGGGGTTAAAGCGTACACTCGTATCTTAAGGAACGAAAGTAGGAGGTTAGAATGAAAAAGGGTGCAACAAGACAGTTAGCATTATTTTCAATGTTGCTAGCAATCGAGCTTATTTTGGTTATATCACCATTAGGATATATACCAGTTGGTGTGGTAAATGTAACGACTATGCATATACCAGTTATACTTGCAGGTATCTTATTAGGTAAAAGAAAAGGTGCACAATTAGGTTTTGTATTTGGAATGACAAGTCTTATTATGAATACAATTCGTCCATTGCCAACATCTTTTGTATTTACACCATTTCTTACCATTGGTTCTATGCAAGGAAACTGGGCAAGTTTGCTTATTGTGTTTATACCGCGTATTTTATTAGGATATGTATCTGGTATGATATTTGAATTGTTTAGTAAGCGTTCATGGAATCAAGATATCGTTGTAGCAATATGTGCTATTTGTGGTGCATTTACAAATACAATTTTAGTATTGACTGGTATTTATATTTTTTATGGAGAAGCATATGCTCAGGTAATACAAACCTCATATGATGTTTTACTTAGTGTGCTAATTGCTTCATTATCAGTAAATGGTGTATTAGAAGCAATAGTAGGCATGATATGTAGTATTGTTGTATATAAAGCAATTGCAACAAAAATAAGTTCATAACCAAATATTAGGAAAGGTTGGATATAGTATGATGCAAGAAGAGCTAAAAGATTGGGGAAATGAATTATTACAGATTCATTTGCCTAGATGGGAAGAATTGCCAAGTTTTGATTTATACATAGATCAAGTAATTACATTAATTCAAGGATATTTAGATCCATTATTTCCTAATGTTGAAGAAAGTATTTTAACAAGTGCGATGATCAATAACTATGTGAAATTAAAATTAATTCCAAAAGCAGAGAAAAAAAGATATCAGCGAGTACATCTTGCATACTTATTAGCAATTACGATATTAAAACAAGTACTTACAATTTCTCAAGTAAAAGAAGGCATTGATTATCAAGCGAATGTCAATGGGTTAAAAGATGCGTTTAATTTGTTTATTGTTGAATTAGAAAGCTCTTTAACAAGTGCAGGTAAGCAGTTGATTGGAGAAGAAAATGTATTAAAAATAGATGGTATTAATATGAATAATCGAGCTATGAAAATGGCAACATTAGCATTTGCATCTAAATTAGTCGTACAAAAAACATTAGAAGTACAAGCAAAATCTTGTAATAATGAATAATAACAATGTCTTCAGTACATTGTTTTTTCCTTTGGAAAATGATAAAATAACAGCATTATGTGATGAAAAAGAGGTGTTGAAATGCTAGAACTTAGAAATATCGTGAAGGAGTATCAAACAGGTACAGAAACTGTACGAGCTTTAAAAGGAATTCATCTGCAATTTCGTAAACAAGAGTTTGTTTCTATTTTAGGACAAAGTGGTTGTGGAAAGACAACAATGTTGAATATTATTGGTGGTTTAGATCATTATACGAGTGGAGATTTATTTATCAACGGTGTTAGTACAAAAGATTATAAAGATAAAGATTGGGATCGTTATCGCAACCATTCGATTGGATTTGTATTCCAAAGTTATAATTTAATTCCACATCAAAGTGTATTGGCAAATGTTGAATTAGCACTTACGTTATCAGGTGTATCAAAACAAGAGCGAAGACAACGTGCAATTACAGCATTAGAAAAAGTAGGGTTAAAAGACCAAATTCATAAAAAACCAAATCAAATGAGTGGCGGACAGATGCAACGTGTAGCTATTGCGCGAGCATTAGTAAATAACCCAGATATTTTACTTGCTGATGAGCCAACAGGGGCACTTGATTCTGCAACAAGTGTACAAATTATGGAATTGTTGCATGAAGTTGCGAAAGAAAAATTGGTCATTATGGTAACACATAATCCTGAATTAGCACAACAATATTCTACACGTATTATATCTTTACTAGATGGTCAAGTTGTTTCTGATACAAATCCATATGAAGAAAAGTTTTTACAAAAAGAAGAAGAGAAAAAGAAACTATATCCATCTATGTCATTTTCTACTGCATTATCATTAAGTTGTAACAACTTAATGACGAAAAAAGCAAGAACATTTTTAACTTCTTTTGCGGGAAGTATTGGTATTATTGGGATTGCGTTAATTTTATCGTTATCGAATGGAGTACAAGGCTATATACAAGGTGTTGAACAAGATACTTTATCATCATATCCAATTTCCATTGAAGATAATTCTATGGATATGAGTGTCATGATGGAAACGATGATAGGTATTCATGATTCAGGTAAAAAGCATGAAGATGAAAAGTTTTATTCTAAGCAAATGGTCAATGATATTTTAAAAACAATGTCAGAGAAAATGGAAAAAAATAACTTGGAAGCATTTAAAGAATATTTGGAATCAAATGCTTCTAATATAAACAAATATACAAAAGCGATTGAATACCAATATGATTTACCATTGCAAGTATATAATGAGAAAGGAACATCAGGTCTTGTGCAAGTAAGCCCAAATCAAGTTATGGCAACGATAGGCTTACAATCTATGGTCGATATGCAGTCGACATTTATGGGTTCTAGTGTTTCAAACAATAACGAAATTTGGAAAAAGTTACCTGAAAGTAATGTATTAAGAGATGAATCTTATAAAATTGTGAAAGGAAGATGGCCATCTGCTTATAATGAGGTTGTTCTTGCAGTTGATCAAAATCATGAAATCTCAGATTATGCTTTATATGCGTTAGGATTGTTAGACCAACAAACATTAAAAGAAAATTTTGAAGCCTTACAAAATGGAAAAGAAATAAAGGCAGATGAACAAGTTTCTTATACAGCTGATGAGTTATTAGATATGCAATTTAAACTATTATTAAATACGGATGTATATGAAAATGTAAATGGTATTTGGATTGATCGTAGTGCTGATGAAGATTTTATGAAACAAGTCATAGCACAAGGTGATACAATTAAAGTTGTAGGAATTATTGAACCTAAAGAACAAACAATGACACAATCAGAAAATGGTGGAGTTTATTACACTACGGATTTATTTAAACATATTATAGAGAAAACTTCACAAACTGATATTGTGAAACAGCAAAAACAAAATCCAGATATTAATGTATTCACGAACAGAAAGTTTAGTGAAGGTAGTAAATTTGATATGAATGCATTATCGGATGAGCAAAAAATGCAATTGGCTTCATTAAGTGATGAAGAATTGACACAATATATGGCGAATTACAGTGAACTTGCGAATGCAACTTATGAAACAAACTTAAAAAAATTAGGAGCAATTGATTTGGCGCAACCAACTGCAATTCAATTATATGCGAATAGTTTTGACAATAAAGAAGAGATTGTAAAACTTATTAAACAGTATAATGAGAAAGTAACAAATGAAGGTAATGAGAGTAATGTGATTACGTATAACGATTTAGTAGGTACTATGATGAATTCTATTACTTCTATTATCGATATGATTAGCTATGTATTAATGGCATTTGTTAGTGTATCTTTAATTGTATCTAGTATTATGATAGGGATTATTACGTATATTTCTGTTTTAGAGCGTACAAAAGAAATTGGTATTTTACGTGCTATAGGGGCTCGTAAAAAAGATATTTCTCGTGTATTTAATGCAGAAACATGTATTATTGGATTTGTTTCAGGATGTATAGGAATTATGATTACTATCCTGTTAAATATTCCTATTAGTATTGTGGTAGAGAAATTGAGTGGTGTACAAAATGTAGCATCCTTGCCTGTAGTAGGTGCAATTGTATTAATTTTGATTAGTTTAGTACTGACAACAGTTGCAGGTATTATTCCATCTAAAATTGCTTCTAAAAAAGATCCTGTAGAAGCATTACGTAGCGAATAGAATAGAAAAGTAGAATGTGAAGATATTCTACTTTTTTTATATATTCTATGATAAAATACATATGGTGATAATATGAAAGAACAATTCTTACAAAGAATGAAAGAATATTTAAAAGATGAATATGATGCGTATGAACAACAATTACATCAACCACTATATCGTGGATTACGTGTGAATACATCAAAAATTAGTGTAGAAGATTTTAAAAAGTTGCAAATTTGTGAATTAAGACCATCATCAATTTGTAAAGAAGCGTTTTATATACAAGAAGATATACAAGGATTAGGAAATCATCCTGCACATTTAGCAGGTTTATTTTATATGCAGGAGCCTAGTGCTTCTAGTGCAGTTGAAATATTAGATGTACAACAGGGAGATTGGGTATTAGACTTATGTGCAGCACCTGGAGGAAAAAGTACACAAATTGCGTCTAAATTAAATCACACAGGATTTTTAGTAAGCAATGAAATAGATAGTAAGCGAGCACAAATTTTAATGAGCAATATGGAACGTTTAGGTTTTAGTGAATGTATGATTACCAATGCGCATCCTCAAATGATAGAAAAAGAAATGGCAGGGTGGTTTGATAAGGTATTAGTTGATGCACCATGTAGTGGAGAGGGCATGTTTAAAAAACATGAGAAAGCAATGGATGATTGGAGTATAGAACATGTGCAAGCTTGTGCAGTTAGACAAAAACAAGTATTAGATAGTGCTTATATAACATTAAAAGAAAATGGGATTTTAGTGTACTCTACTTGTACGTATGCTATGGAAGAAAACGAAGAGGTTGTAGCAGACTTTTTAAAACGTTATCCAGATATGGAGTTGATAGAAGCAAATGTAACATTTGGTAGACAGGGGTTTGCATGTGAGGGAATGGATCATACAAAAGTTGTTAGAATTTTCCCTATGGATGAGGGAGAAGGTCATTTTGTTGCGAAATTTAGAAAGCATGGAACACAAGCTAGTAATAAAATAAAATATGCACAAAGTGAAAAAGAACCTTTATTAGAGCAGTTTATGAAACAACAGTTAAATAAAATACCTAATTATATCTTACATGTGAAAGATAAAGTATATTATAAAAAGACTCCTTTTATTCAACTAAAAAAAATATCGATTTTACGTCAAGGAATATGCTGTGGAACAATTGTGAAAAATCGCTTAGAGCCACATCAACATTTTTATAGTGCTGGAGAACATCAAGATGCATTTATGCAAGTATGTGATTTAAACGAAGAACAAACCAAAAGTTTTCTACAAGGGAATCAACTAGACATTAGTGGTTATAAAGGATATACGTGTATGAGATGGAATACGTATGAAATTGGGTTTGCGAAAGGAGATATGACAGTATTAAAAAATAAATATCCAAAAGGTATGAGGATTCGCTAAAAAAGAAGTGACTATTTAATATGAAAAGCTGTATATCTTGTATTATAATGTTTTTTTTGATAATATAAAAATGATTTTATAGTTAGGTTTAGGAAGGGTGACGACAATTGGTTTCAAATGATATTTTAGAGATTTTAGATGTAGGTTATGCAGTTGTGCGTTATTATCCAGAAACTGATATAAATAAAGATGCGATAGAAGTTATTTATGCGAATGATAAGATGAAGAATATACTACGTAATGTTCCTTTTCAATATGAAAATGTAATATTATTTAATTCTTCCCATATTACTGATAAACATAGATTTCAAATATTAAAAAAGGCATATGAAACAAAAGAGGTTATAAAACTATGTAGATTTGATACGCTTTTAGATATTTATGTTGATGTGAATGTGTTTCCTATTTCTTCGAAAGAAGAATTATATGGAGTGCTTATTA
>CAJFOG010000200.1 GCA_904395785.1 uncultured Eubacterium sp.
TCCCTTTATTTAAAAGAGCAAAATTTTATGGTTAGGTTTTATTCAGTAGCATAAATATAAGTATATCTTTCTATCGACACTTCTTATACTTTAATCCTTAATACAACAACTAATAATGTATATAAACTAATTGACTAAAAGCTAAATTATCATTCAATCATTCTCTATTATCTTTCCTTTCTATAATTCAATATACATATCTTGAATTAAATGTTTAAACTCCAATAAATCATCTTGATTCAGTACTTTATTAGTCTTATGTGAAGAGTAGTCAATAATGTGAATCTCATCTAAATTATCATATTTTCCAAATTCTTCCGTTTTTAATGTAGTGGTTAAAATACACTGATTATCTAATTCAGCAAACAAATTCAATACTCGTTTTTCTTTTTCAGTTGACAAATCTTCCGCTCTAAATGAATCCATTATTACTGGGCAATCATGACCTGTCATTTCAACAGATGCCAATAATTTAGAAACATAGAATACCGTTTCTTCACTACCTGAAACAACAGTACCTCGCTTAGTGAATATATCATCATATTCTTTTTCACTCTCTATATCTATTTGTTTCTTTTTTTCATTCATCAACACCATAAAACTATTATAAAATTTTTCTCTTTCCTTTTTTGCCTCATTTGAAAAATTAATCCCTTCTTTAAGAGTGCCTTCATACTGTTCAAGTTCTTTATCAATATCATCTATTACTTGCTCAATGTCTTTTACAGTCTTAAATCCTGTTTTATAAGCAACTATATTTTCAATTGTGATATCCTCATTATCCATCAAAGAATTAAGTTCATCTTGTAACTTTTGAATTTCATAATCAAGCACTTTTATTTCTTCAACATAAGCAGATATTTTTTCATTTATTGATTCGATTATTTGTTTTCTCATTAAAGGTGTAGAAATATCAAATGAATATTTAGATTTACTTGTTCCTTTATAAGCAATATGAGTAGAGTCACAATCCATGCAACGCAATTCTCCTACTTTAATATTTCTATTCAATGAATTTAACTCTTTGAGGGTCCCATTCCACAACGATTTTTTAACTGCCAATTGATTTCTTTTTTTCTTAATTTCAGACATATTATTTGTTATTGAATCCATTTCTGCAATACGTTTATTAAATGCATCCCTGTCCTTTATTTTACTCAAATATTCAGGTGCAACAGCAACTGTTTTGTAAAAGTCTGACAGATTCATCTGCTCTTTTCTTCGAATTTTTAACTCTCTAATTTTGTCTTTAATCTTTTTTATCTCTACAGGAGTAATCTCTGATGTGGAGTCACCGGAATATGAAAGCAGCATATTTCTAAAATCATCTTTATGATAAAATCCGCTATTAAAAATAGTTGATGTATCCTTTCCATCTTGACCAACAAAAAATAATTGAACAAACAATTCCATATCAACAATTCTTTTTTCACCTTTAAATTGAATCATAGGAAGCTGAAAAATATTTTTATTCCAAAATCTTTTTAACTCTGACATTCCTTCAAATATCCCTATTTTATCAGAATATTTCAGAACATATTCATCTCCTGTTCTCACAACAATATAGTTTTTATTATCATGTTCAAACTCAAGATAATAAATAAAATCTCTATAATTAAATGAATCTGGAAAAATGGGTTTATTTCCAAGTGCATAAAGCATTGATTGAATAACAATTGTTTTCCCTTTATTATTATCATCACTTAGTATTATGTTCAAACCATCTGAAAAAGTATCTTCAATAAAAGCTTCTTCACTATTACCTATAGCCACTTTGCGTATAATCATTGTGATACCCCCTCTTTAATCTTTGCAATAAAAAATTTCAATGAGAATGCGTCAAAATCAGTACACGCATTTAATAAGTCATTCGGAATAGAATCAAAGACATAATCTATATTCTTATCGGGATGTCGAACAATTGTAGTATAAACATTATCAAATAATGCCCAATATACTTGTGCTAGTGAATTATTAAACAATGCTCTGCACATAGCACTTTGACATTGTTCTAGCAACATTTTTCTTCTTTCCTCTGGATATTTTAAATAAACATCCATAAAAGGTTCTGGTATTCCTTTAGAAAGAGGATCTGTATTTATGATTCTTTGTAAAACCAACAGCCTTATTTCCTGTGTTTTCAACTCTCTTCCATATGAAAGAGCTTCATCAATTCGTTCTATAGTTACTCCTTCTACATTTGTATTTTTCAATTCAGATTGTTTATTTCTAATCTCATTAAAAATGGCTATTAAATCTGAATCCGGTGGAATAATAGAAGGATGATTTTTTATGATTTCTCTAATATAATCCTGTGGCTGTTTATCATCAATAACAAACCAAACAGATTGCAAAAAGTTATCAATATTCTCATCTGTAACAACAGAATCATCAATATATTCTTTTTTAATACACTCCTCAATAAGTCCCTTTCTAACACTTGTTAAAGCCTTATCATTGATATTTGAAATATCAAAAATATTTAATGATGAATCCTGTCTAAATGTATCTGGAACTCCTCCCATAAAGATTATATAATCTACAAATGTAAAATCACTTACAAAATTTTTGAAAAGTGTAACTAATTCTCTCCCTATTGTTTTTGCAGTTGCTGTCTTACTCGCCTTTGATTGAACATCCCAAAGTTTTCTCGCCATTCTATCCGTTGCAGTTACATCATTAAAAAAATCAACTATAAAATAATTCATCTCTGAACTATCTTCACGGAAGTTCATGAGATAAAGCATAGCTTTAGTTTCCGCATCTGCACCAGACTTTCTTAATTTTTCTGAAGAGCATACTGTATATGACATTATTTCATACCTCCAATCCTGCTAAACTAACTAATTATGTAAGTTTTTTTCAGGTGTGTATGTAGTATTAAATACCAAATCAGATAACCATTTCTTAAATGATGGATTATCTTGAAATTGTTTAAATAACTCCATGTTATCCGCCATTACTGAGAAAATAACTTGTTGTAATGCACGTTCACTCTCCATACGAGCATTTTGCTTATCAGAATTTTGCATTGCATTTTGATACTTTTCATCTTTTGCAACCATATCCGGAATAGCAATAATCTGTCTTCTAACATTATCTGGCTCTTTCCAATCTATATTTCCGAACATATCATTAAAATCATTCAGAATAATTGAAAGGAAATCCATTTCCGGATTTATAATATGTCCACTTTTTCCTGCTGGAACTGGAGCTATTTCAGTGTCTTCATCTGCTAATTTTATAGACATAGATTCTTGTGCTTCTAATCTATAACTATCTAAATCAATCACATCTAATATACCCTCTGAAAAATCATTATCTCGTGGTGACGGAAGTTTTGGTATAAGTAAATTCAAAAAAATAGACAATCGTTCCCAATCAGCATTTCCATATGGAAGAATAGCTCCAAGAAATCCATATGTACGACAAAATGCTTTTGCAGAGCTTTTGAACTTGATCTGGTCTTCTGTATCTAAATTCTTATAAATCAATACACAAATATCAAGAATTGGATCAAGTTGATCTCTTTCTGCTCCACTGAGATACAAATCCACAAGATTTTTAACATTATCATCTGAATAAACTTGATATTCTTCCATCGTATCAATCAAATCATATAATTTATTCGGATCTGTTTCCCCTGAAAGAAGTGTTGTTCTATAATATCTTGAGAATGATTTTTCAATCATATCAGGACTATTTGCAAAATCCAAAACGAAAGTATCGTGTTTTTGTGGATGACATCTATTCAATCGTGATAATGTTTGAACAGCCTTGATGTCATTTAGAATTTTATCTACATACATCGTATGAAGTAATGGCTCATCAAATCCTGTTTGAAACATATCGGCAACAATAAGAATTCTATATGGATCTGTTTTGAGCATCTTAGGAATTTTTGTATCCGGAAAGCCGTTTAATCCTGCCGAAGTTAATGCAGGTTCTTGTCCTTGATATTTATGTTCACCAGAAAAAGCGACAATAGTTTTATAAGGACTACGGCGCACTGAAAGGCATTTGTTTATCGCATAATAATATTCCACACAACGAGGAATACTTGATGTAACAACCATCGCACGTGCTTGACCACCAACTTTACCTTTTGAAATGACTTGTTCATGAAAGTGTTCCACCATCATTTCTGCTTTTTGAGAGATAGTATAGCTATCACTTTCTACAAAAGAACGTAATTTCTTCTGAGCACGTTTTTTGTCAAACATAGGATCGTCTTGTACTGTTTTCATCAATTTATAGTAACTTGAAATCGGTGTATAATATTTCAAAACATCAAGAATAAAACCTTCCTGGATTGCTTGCTTCATCGTATAAGAATGGAATGGTCTATGCTGCACCTCGCCGTCTTCATTGAAGATAGGGTTGCCTTTTTCATCTACAACTAACGTACCAAAAGTTTCTAGTGTTTTATTCTTTGGTGTTGCTGTGAATGCAAAATAACTAGCGTTTGTCAGAAGTTTTCGTCCCTCCATCATGACATTAATTTTATCTTCGTTATCAACTTCATCTCCTGTTGCTAGACCAGAAAGTGCCAAATTCATCTGAGCAGAATTTCGTCCACTTTGTCCTGAATGTGCTTCATCTATAATAACAGCAAAATGATTTTCTTTATGTGAAGAACCTATATCTGATACAATATACGGGAATTTTTCAACAGTTGTAATAATAATTCTTTTACCACCTTGAATAGCTTTCCTAAGATCTCCAGAATGTTCTGCCCATGCTACAGTATTTGCCACTTGCATGAATTGTTTAATATTATCTCGAATTTGTTTATCTAGTATTCTACGA
>CAJFOG010000201.1 GCA_904395785.1 uncultured Eubacterium sp.
ATCCAATTCTTTACAACATATTAATATGTTTAATTTCATTAGGTAAAAAGGATTAATTCTTGTAGTTGCACAGGAGTTAATCCTTTTAATTTTTAATGACTGTATACTTGTTATATAATTAATATATTTTTCATCTAATGTACAAGTTTTTCATATGGACAAATTTTCTAGAAATAGCTATAATAAAATAAAAGAGGTAAATAATATGAAAAAAATGATACTTTGTATATTGTGCTTATGTTGTATTGTAGGTTGTAGTTCTTCACCAAAAGATAAAGAAACTAATTATTGTGATGAGGATACAAATAGCTGTGGTTTAGACAGTAATACGAATAGTAATCAAAATAGTCAACAATTTATGTCAATAACAATGCAAGAAGCCACTCAACTTTTTAAAGAAAAACAAAAAGGTATTATATATTTTGGTTATCCTGATTGTCCATGGTGTCAAGAAGCCCAGCCTATTTTAGAAGAAGTTTCGAAAGAGTTTGATATAAAAATTTATTATGTAAGAACAAGAGATGATGATAAAGAAAAACTTTATACAAAAGACGAAAAAGATGCAATTGTTCCATATTTAAAAGATTACTTAAAAAAAGATGATCAAGGAGAGTTGCAAATATATGTTCCTTTAGTTGTTTCAATAGAAAATGGTAGAGTCATAAAGGGACATTTAGGAACAGTAGATGAACACGATGCACATGAAAGAAAAATGACAGAATCTGAGAAGAATGAAGTAAAAGATATATATACAGAAATTATATCATCTTTAAATGAGTAAGTATATAGCATCTATAGGTAAAACAACGATGGAAAATAAGAGAAACTAAAATGATAATTTAACATAATGTAATACTTACAAATTCTGTGGGTTTCAAAAACATGGAGTAAAAAGTATATCTTCTTAATTTATAAGATTAGAAAGTGTATATAAACCGTGTAAGTTGAGAAAAAACAACTCAGCTTATACGGTTGTTTTCATTTTATACTATAATAGAAAGGGAAGAAGTATATGAATATGACAAAAATTAAAAAAGAGCTTAATCAAGTGCTTTAACAAAAACTACTGAAGATATGAATAATGTACTAAAAGATATATTTGTTCCTATGTTCAAGGCTATGTTACAAAGTGAAATGAATCATTACTTAGACTAGATTTCAATGATAAAGGGATGATAATCGTAGAAATAGATAAGGAAAGAAGACTCTAAAAATTTCTCAAGGTAAATTACAAATTGATATTCTTCGTGATAGAAATAGACACCTAATGATAGCTTTATAAGTCCTTAAAGAAAAAGAAAACCATCCACAAGAAAATGTGACAGTGACAGTTAATTTCAAGTAAATCTAGTATATCAAAAAAAGAATGATAGTTACTATCATTCAGTAAATGTAATGTTTCCATTTTCTAAAGATGCAATTCTTGCAAGAGAATAAATGTCATATCCTAATGCTTCTACTTTTTGTCTACCTGATTGGAATGCTTTTTCAATAATAATTGCAATTCCCTCGATTGAAGCATTTGCTTGTTTAAGTATATCAATTGCTCCTAAGCACGCTTCACCATTTGCCATAAAGTCATCTACAAACAATACTTTATCAGACTCTTTTATATATTTTTTGTCACAAGTAATAAGATAATCTACATCTTTTGTAAATGAGTGAATCACCGTTTGATAACAATTTGTTCCAATTATTTTTGATGAATTCTTTTTTAAATACACGACAGGTACATTTAATAAATATCCTAAAAATACACTTGGGGCAATACCACTTGTTTCAATTGTAACAATTTTTGTAATTTCTTTTTCTTTAAAATAATCTTGGATATCCTTTGCCAATTTCATCATTAAATTTGGATCAATCTGATGGTTGATAAATGAATCAACTTTTAATACTTCATTGTTTAAAGCTGTACCATATTTGATAATATGTTCTTCTAATAACTTCATAATTAACTCCTCTTCTTTTTTGTTCTTATATACTATAACAGAAATAATAAAAAATATTAATAGAAAATTGTTAATTTATAAAAAATTTACTTATATTAATAATATTTCATGTTATGACAAAGTATACAATAATTCGATAAAATGTCATGTTATAATTAGCAATGATTAGAAAGAAGGGAACGGTATGTTATATTGTTATATAATTCAAGATGAGTTTTATGATTGTATTTTAAAATATCCATCTTTAGTAGAGGTATTTTTTAATATGAATAGAAAACAAAAAAACGAAATATTTTATAAAATTAATAAAAAAGAAATACAAAGAAAGGGAGAAGTTTTTTTTCAAACAGCTATATTTTATAATAATGATATTATATGGTTTAAAGATGAATGTTTACATATTATTTATCAAATAGAAGTATTTGAAGATAGAATATGTATTGATTGTGAAACAAATCCTTTTTTTAATTTTATACAAAGAATATATCCAAAATGTGTCTTTATACAAGAAAATTAAATGTATTGCATAGAAATGTATTGTAAAATGTATCAAAAAATAGTAAAATGAACATAGTTAGGAGGATTATACATGTTTTGGAACTCAGTGATGTTTACATTGATTGGGCTAGTGATTGGTGGTTTTATAGGTTTCTATTTTACAAGAAAACAATTTGAAAAACAATTAAAAGAAAATCCACCAATTAATGAAAAAATGATCCGTGCAATGTTTTTACAAATGGGGCGAAAACCATCGGAAGCACAGATTAAGCAGATAATGAAATCAATGAATGCAAATCGATAAACAAAACACGGACGATACCGTGTTTTTAGTTTAGAAAGTGAGGGATTGAATGAAAAGATTTAAAGTATTTATTAAATTAATTGCCATTACTATATTATTAGGAATTATTTTAATTTTTGCGATTGGATATGGGAACTATGTAAAAGTAAGTAATAAAATAAGTGTTGAAGAAAAGGTGGGGATCATTCAGCAGACTCAATCATATACAAGAATTGAGAATATAAGCCCATATTTAATTCAAGCAACAATATCCATTGAAGATCATCGATTTTATGAACATCATGGAATAGATTTTGTATCTTTATTAAGAGCTTTTATAAATAATTTATTTTCAAAAGGTATTGTAGGTGGAGGGAGTACAATTACACAGCAATTAGCAAAAAACATGTTTTATAGTTATAATGCTAGTTATATTAGAAAAATAAGTGAAATGTTTTCTGCAATAGATTTAGAAAAGAAATTAGATAAAAATGAGATTTTAGAATTATATGTAAATATTATAAATTATGGTGATAATCATATGGGAATTTATGAAGCCAGCATGGGTTATTTTGACAAAGTACCATCAGATTTAACATTAGCTGAAGCTAGTTTATTAGCGGGAATACCACAATCACCAGCAAACTTCCAACTTAGTAATCATTTAGAAGATGCTAAAATAAGACAAAAAGCTGTTTTAGAAGCAATGGTAAGAGATGGTTGGATAACACAAAGTGAAATGGAAACAGTATTAAGAGAAAGTTAGATAAAAAAATCATATTAGATTTTTCTAATATGATTTTTATTTAAAAATATATTCTACATACATTAATTTTTATATGGTGCCCGAGGCCGGACTCGAACCGGCATGGTATTGCTACCGACGGATTTTGAGTCCGTTGCGTCTACCAATTTCACCACTCGGGCATTTGCATTGATATTATAATAGTTAGATTAAAAAAAAGCAATACTTTTTTTCTAAAAAAATTCAAATCAAGAATAAAAAAGTTTTCAAGATTATTGAAAAAATAAAAAAACAGCCATAAATAAAGGATATATAGTATTAGAGGTATAAGATAAATACTATATATTCATGGTCTAACTTCTAAAGACGGGTATAAATTAGATGCTTAAGAGGCAAGGTAGTAATAAATTACTATTAGACATTGACATTTTAATTAAAAAAGTGTTATATTCCCATCTTTGACACTTCATAACGTTAAAAACTCAAGAAAAGCCTTTATTTATCAGCTATTCTTGAGTTTTTCATTTCGTTTAGAAA
>CAJFOG010000202.1 GCA_904395785.1 uncultured Eubacterium sp.
AAAGATAAAGGTGCAACAGTAGAACATGAATTTTTATTTCTACAAAAAAAATAAAGTACATCACAGATGTACTTTTTATTTTTATATTATTGTTACTGAAGTAGGATAATGACCAGTGATTTTTTTATATTCTTCAGCAAGATCTACTTTTCCTTTAATAACTCTTTTTAAAGAGTCATTAATCTTATCTGCAGTTAATATTCCATCTCTAACCTTTTGATAGTCATCTATCATTAGAAATTCATCATAAAACCACACAACATTTTTTACTAATAAGTCTAATACCACCTCATTAACATCTCGACTTTTAAGTTTTTCAATTTTTAACCCTGTGATTTTACTTAATTCAACTAATTCATCTTCCGTATAGTAATCCACTGGGAAGTGATCACTTTTTTGTGCATTATGACTTGCACATAAACATGTTGCTGTTTCATCTAATCTATATAAATATGCCAGTGGCATTGTATGATCTAAAGCCATTTTATTAAATGGTAATTCATCAGAATCTTTGCCACATTTAAAACATCGCTTATTAAATTTTTCCCAAATATATTTACTAAATTCCTTTTTTGTCTTTTTTTCAAATTCAAAATGGACTAAATTTCTGCCTAATAAATGGTTAACAAGAACTTCTATTGCTCTACGTCGTAATCCGTCTTCTTTAAATTGTTGCGGATTTCTTTGTGGATTCAAAGGTGCATTAACAAAAAATTTCTTACATGCTTTACACTCTAATTGATGACCATAATACGAAATTACTTTATTTTCCTCTATAATCAAATCTTTTAAATCCTCACTTATTAATTCCTCTTTATTTTTTATCGCATAAGCTCTAAAAGTTGAATGATTGCAAGGGGCGTTCTTTTTGCAATGTAGCGAAAAACTTAAAGTTTTCATTTCATCATCGATGTTTATTGGTAAATATCTACCACATCTATTACAGCTTTTCATTATTACTCTTTTACCTTCAGTAAAGCTATAATTCTCTATTAAATAATCTGTTATAGATTTTTCTGTTTCTAAATAATATAAATATGGAACATGCATCATTGTTTTTTGCTTAAAACTTTCAGCACATGACATATCTAAAAATTCTTCTTTATCTATTGAATTGAAATCAAATGAAATAAAATTTAAAACATTACCTTTTTGACTTGTTATTTTCATTTTTACAGTTGCATCAATTATGTTGTCATCCATATTAATTATTTGCTTTGTATGGCAACCTATATTTTTCCAACTATTTTCGTTAACTATAAACTCATTCCAATCATACCCAAATGAATAGCCTTGTCCTTCGTAACAATAATCTAATGATAAAGATATCTCTGCTTTATATTTAGAATGTATATATCCTCCGAAAGCAATAATTGAGAATCCTTCTTCAAATAATTCTGTTAGTTTTATATTACTTCTATTAAATGTAAACACCATAGTTTCTTTATCTGTTGTTAATTCTTCTGAATGTAAAATTAAGCATTCTCCACCTGTTGTTTCTTCACAAGTGTGATATCCACTTTCTCTAGTAGTAGCTCTACGTCTATATGTTCTCAGTTCTTGTTGGTTCATTTTTCTTCCTCCTTTTCTTTATCATATGTCCATATTCCAAGTTTTCCTTTCGCTTTAATTGGATCAATTTTTTCTATATTATTTAAAATCCAAGCATATCGTCCTACTTCATATGTACCGCAAATATATTCTTGGTGATTATTATTTTTAATATCCTTAACAAATTCTTCAGTCATATAAATACAATCAACCAATTCACATTTGCATATGATATAACCATATTTAAAATTTGGATTTGATATTAAGTTCATTAATTCTTTATTATCTTGAACAGCTTTAGAAACTTTCTTTAAACTTGTATGAATATACAAGGTGCCTCTATAATTTGTTTTCCATGATCTTGTTTCAATTAATTTTTTTTCTTCTTTTATTAATGTTCCCCATGGTTCAATAAGACTTAAAACTTTCATATCTATTCCCTCCAACATTATTCTATCATATTTGACATATTTTTTACATAGTTGCTCCAAAATTAGGAACTTAAAATTCTTATAAAAGTCAAGTGTATTTTAAATGTTTTTATCTTTTTTATTTTTGAGGGTTAAAAATTTATCATTTTCTTTTGACTAGTACTTGGAAGGAAACACTCCTTCATAAAGTAAGGGAGGAATTTAAAAATGGTAAATTCAAAAAATATACCAAAGTATTTAAAAGAAAATGCAAAGTTTTGTAATTGGAAGTATGAAACTCGTGATGGTAATTTAACCAAAGTTCCGTACAATCCACATACCATGAATAAAGCATCAGTTAACAATCTGAATACATTTACTGATTTTAGTTCTGTAATTAATGCTTTAAATAACTTTGATGGGATTGGTATAAGAGTTGATGGAAAGATAATTGCAATAGATTTAGACCATTGTATTGAAGAAGGGAAAATATGCTCGTGGGCTGAAGAAATTGTATCTCATTTTCAGGATACATATATTGAAATCAGTCCGAGTGGTAAAGGACTACGCATAATTCTGTTAGCACCAGATAATTACTCATATGATAAGGACAAGTACTACATTAAGAAAAACAATGTAGAAGTTTATGTAGCTGGAGCAACTAATCGATTTGTAACTTTAACTGGAAATGCAATTCAAAAAACGGATGTTGTTGGAAACATTGATGGCTTTCAATGGCTTATTGATACCTACATGAAACGCCCTATATCTAACTCGTCAATATTCACAAATGAACATCGTGAAAGTTATCTTACAGATGAAAGTGTTATTCAAAAGGCAATGTCATCTAAACAAGGTGAAAAGTTTAATAAATTATGGAATGGTGATACTTCAGATTATCCATCACATAGTGAATCAGACCTTGCACTTATTTCTATACTTGCATTTTATTGTAATGGAAATAAAGAACAAATAGACAGACTATATCGCAGCTCTAATTTGTTTCGTACTAAATGGGATGAGTTTCGAGGCAATAAAACATATGGAGACATGACTATTGATACTGCTATAAGCGGAATAAAAGAATTCTATTCTTCAATAGTGAAAACCAATCCAACTGAAGATTTTAACGATGATTTTGATAAATTATCTAACTTAAATCCAATTGATGTTGCAAAGTATCCTTGGACTGATATTGGTGCAGGAATGTTATTCGCTGATTTCTATCAAGATAAACTTCGTTATGTTCCAGAGCGTAAATCTTGGTTTGGTTACGAAGATGGAATATGGACACATGATATTGGTGGATTAAAGGCGATGAAGTATTGTATGACTCTTGCCAACTTACTTCATATGTATGCTTTAAAAATTGAAGATGAACACAAACGTAAGATTTATATGGATTATTCAAAGAAATGGCAATCGCATAATTACAGAGTGAATATCTTAAAAGATGCACAAGTTTATCATCCTGTTTCTATATCAGAATTTGATAGTGATCCATATATCTTTAATTGTAAAAACGGAACTCTTGATGTTAGAAAACGTATTTGTTTAGAACATAATAGTTCAGACAAATTAACCAAAATTTCAAATGCTAATTATAATCCTGATGCACATAGTGATAGATGGGACAACTTTATTTTAGAAATAATGTCTGGAGATATAGAAAAAGCAAAGTTTCTTCAAAAGATATTTGGATATGGTCTTACTGGAGATACTAGGCATGAATGCATGACCATTCTATATGGAGCAAGTACTCGTAATGGTAAAGGAACTCTATGTGAAAGTGTTTTAAAAGTTCTAGGCTCATATGGTTGTACTGCAAGACCTGAAACAATAGCGCAGAAAAGTAATACTAATAGTTCTCAACCTAGTGAGGATATTGCACGTCTTGCTGGTGTACGATTTGTAAATATATCAGAGCCTGGTAAAGGGCTGGTATTAAATGCTGCACAAGTTAAAAGCATGACTGGTAACGATACTTTAAATGCTAGATTTCTACATGAGAATAGTTTTGATTTTAGACCATTATTCAAACTTTATATAAACACAAACTATCTTCCAACAGTAAATGATATGACTATTTTTACAAGTGGACGTATTATCATTATTCCTTTTGAAAGACACTTCGATGAATCAGAACAAGATAAATCACTCAAAAAGGAATTTGCTAAAGATGAAGTTCAAAGTGCTATTTTAAATTGGCTCTTGGATGGTTATGAACTACTTCAAAAAGAAGGACTAGCAATACCACAATCTGTAAAAGATGCAACTGCTCAATATCAACACAATAGTGATAAGTTACAACTATTTATAGATGAATGTATGGAACAAGGAGATTATGAAGAAAAAACATCGACTATCTATCTTAGTTATAGAAATTGGTGTATTGAGAATGGTCACTATGCAGAAAGTATGCGAAACTTCAAACAAAGTTTAGAGGCTATTGTACCTGTTGTTCGTAAACGACCTAAAGTTGGTGGAGAAAAAACCACAATGGTCACAGGCTACAGGTTATTGCCAGATTTTCTCAAATAATTATTTGGGGCATTGTGGCAAGTAAAAATAGTCAATTCAAATATTAATATCTCTATAGGGATTATATATATTTATCTGCCACACTTGCCCCTCACTGTGAAGGAGGTGGTGTGTATGATTTGAGTAATAATCGCTTTGATACTATTACTACCCTAGGGGGATTTAAATCTCTAAAAACTGTTTATCCTACAACGGGCGTGGGGTCTTATGTGTAAAAAAGGCGAATTCAAAAGGGTAATTAAACCATAGGTGCTAATATACCATCGATAACAATAAGTATATTGAAAAATAAATGATATGGAGGAAATAAAAATGACATACGATAAAATAACAATCGAATTAACAAATTATAAAAAAGAGTTCTGGAATTTAATGATGAAAGGAACAAAAGGAAACTATGAAAATTTAAAAGGAGGAAAAATCAGTAACGAAATGTTCGTATTACCTTATGATAGCAACAAAAAATATAACGAGCTAATAAATGATGAATGTGTATTTAGAAGAATTGCTACAAACATAAAAGCGAATGATTCTGATCATACACTATTTGTATCAGATAGTGATGATGTTGCAGAATGGAATTTAACTAATATTGAAGATATTAAAAATGTGATAAATAATTTTGCTAAAAAAAGAATGGAGTGTCATACTTTATCAATCATTACAAGATTAGATGAAGATATTGTTCATGACTCTCAATTTGATACAGAAGATTATTTAATAAAACATTTCGCTAAAAGTTTTGGGAAAGCAGAAGAAAATGCATTTATTAATGGTACTGGAGTAAATATGCCTATAGGTATTTTAAATGGTACTGATGGTGCTGAAGTTGGGGTTACAACTAACGAAATAACATTTGATGATGTTATTGCACTTTACTTCTCTTTAAAGTCAGAATATAGAACTAAAGGTTTATGGTTAATAAATGATGAAATTGCAAAAAACTTATACACATTAAAAGATGCAGATGGTAATTATATATGGAATCATAATTCTAACACTATTATGGGTAGACCTGTGTATATAACTAATGCTATGCCATCAACTGGAAAAGCAATCGCATTTGGTGATTTCAGTTATTACTGGATTACTATTAGAATGCCAATTAGTGCTCGTTCAATTAATGAATTATTCTGTGGTAATCAACAAGTTGGATATCTTGCAAAAGAATACCTAGATGGAAGATTAATAAGAACAGATGCAATTAAAGTTCTTCAATTAAACTAGGAGGAATTATTAATGGACACATTAGCAAAAGAAACAGTTCTACAAATTGATGATACTGTGTTCATTATAGAATGTGAAACTAGTAAATCATCAACAGAAACTGCCTATGATAAGGTAAAGAAACTAATATTAAATCATGTAAAAGACAAAGAAAATATAAATCAATTATCAGCCTAATATAACTTGATATATTGCAAATAGTACGGTAATATTACACTACCTTAAACAGGGTGTTCCATTAGAAGGCTGTTAAAGGAAGGAGAATAATTATGAATGAATTATATGGACAGTCTTGTGTTGCAACACCTAGTAAGATTACCGCACTATATTGCAGATTATCTAGAGATGATGAATTACAAGGTGATAGCAACAGTATTAAAAATCAAAAAGCAATATTAAAAAAATATGCCGATGATAATGGATTTATAAATACCGAATTCTTTGTGGATGATGGTGTAAGTGGAACTACATTTGATAGACCAGACTTTCAAAGAATGATTGCAGAAATGGAATCAGGAAAAATTGGTACTATCATAGTAAAAGATATGAGTAGACTTGGTAGAGATTATCTTAAAGTTGGATACTATACTGAAATTGCTTTTCCAAATGCAGAAGTTAGATTTATCGCAATTAACAATGGTGTTGATAGTGCTAATCAACAAGATAGCGATTTTACACCTTTCCTTAATATAATAAACGAATGGTATGCAAAAGATACAAGTAAGAAAATAAGAGCAGTATTCAAAGCTAAAGGTGAATCTGGTAAACCCTTGTGTACAACTCCACCTTTTGGATACAAAAAAGACCCAGATGATAAAAATCATTGGATTGTGGATGATGATGCTGCAAAAGTTGTAAAATATATATTTCAATTATGTATTGAAGGATATGGACCAACTCAAATTGCTCATAAATTAAAAGATGAAGGAATATTTACACCATCTTATTATTTTAAAAGTATTGGATTATATCCAACAGCAATTATTACAGAAGAACCCTGTAAATGGTCTGCAAGAACTGTGGCTAATATCCTAGATAAACAAGAATATCTAGGACACACTATCAATTTCAAAACTAGAAGAAAGTCTTATAAGATAAAAAAGAAAATTGATAATGATCCATCTGAATGGAAAATCTTCAAAAACAAACACAAGGCAATCATAGATGAAGAAACATTTAACACAGTTCAAAGAATTAGAAATGGTAGACGTAGACGTACACTTCTAGGTGATATGCCGTTACTTTCTGGAATGGTATATTGTGCAGATTGTGGTGCTAAACTATATCAAGTACGTTCTAAGGATTGGAATCATGATAAAGAATACATGGTGTGTGCAACTTATAGAAAACGTGGAAAGCATAATTGTACTTCGCATCAAATAAGAAATATTGATATAGAGAAAGCTTTATTATATATGATTCAACAGGTAACTGCATTTGCAAGAGATTATGAAGATGAATTTGTAGAACTTGTTGCAAAGAATAAAAACAAAGAATTAGAACGAAGAATACGCGAATGCAAGAAAGAGTTAGAGCAGTCTATGAATCGTGTATCAAAAATAGATTTATTAATTCAAAGACTTTATGAAGATAATGTTGAAGGAAAAATCAGTGATGAACAATTTATAAAAATGACATCTGCTTATGAAAATGAACAACAAACTCTAAATGTTCGAATTACTGAATTAAATAAGATTATTAAAAATGAACAAGAAAAAATCACTAATACAAGTAATTTCCTTAATCTTGTTAAATGCTATACCAACATTACAAAACTTGATGCAGAAATAATTAGAACATTTATTGAGAAAGTTTATATTTATAATGTGGACACAATTGGTACTAAAAAGATTAAAAAAATAAAAATAGTATTTAATTTTATTGGTGAAATAGATTTGCCAACAAAAAACAAGTAATAAAAAAGGCATAACTATTATTTCAAGTTATGTCCTTTTTATAAAAATTACCTAATCCCTAAGGAATTCACCCTTTTGAAGCATCTTTTTTACTTATCTTTTTCTTAAACATAATAACCCAAAGATGAAACAACTAATCAATACAATAGTTCCCCCTG
>CAJFOG010000203.1 GCA_904395785.1 uncultured Eubacterium sp.
AACATAATTGTTGGTTCATTCCCAAATGCTGTTACCGCAATAATAAGTAATGGCAGAAACAAAAATGCAAATACAAGAATAGAAAACAGAGTAAGACCTTTATATCTACGCATCTAGTTCACCTCTCTTATCTAAACGTGCAGCCAACATATTTAACACTTTCATTACCACAAGTGTTATCACAATCATAATACATGCAATCACACCAGCTCCACTCCAATCATTTAACGTCATTGCACGCTGATAAATAAGTGTCGCTAATACAAGTGACTTATTTCCACCTAATAATTGTGGTGTAGTATATGCTGTCAATGCCCCAGTGAAAACTAATACAGCACCTGTTAAGATTCCTGGTACACTCATAGGCAATACAATTTTTATGAAAGCTTTCAACTTATTCGCACCTAGACTTTCCGCAGCTTCCATCATGTCATTATCAATATGATCCATCACACCAACTAATGTCATAATCATAATTGGTAAAAATAAATAAATCGTACCGATAATAACTGAAAATTCTGTATACAACATACGAATTGGCTCATCAATAATGCCCATCCCTAATAACATATTATTAATAACTCCATTTTTTCCTAAAATGTTAATCCATGCAAAAGAGCGCACAACTGAATTTGTTAACATTGGAAAGATGGAAATCGCAATAAATACCCCTTTTAACTTAGCTGAACAGCGTGATATAAAATAAGCTGTTGGTATCCCTAAAATAATACATACAATCGTAGAAATTATAGATATACGAATCGTTCGTACTAAAATTTCTAAATAGTATTCATCTTGTAGAAATGCACTGTATGCAGATAATGAAAATCCATCAGGAAATACTGTTGGCCATAAAATAGAACACAGTGGAATCATTAAGAAGAATAGTAATAATACAATTCCTGGGAAAAGGAAATAATAAGGAATGCTTTTCTTCATATATCTTCTCCTCATCTTATAGCAGTATTGGTTTCTATAATCAAATCACATGATGTTTCCACATTCCCCACTCATAAAAAAGATAAAAGGCTCCTATACAGGTATAGAAGCCACACTTGTCCCAGAGTTATGATCATAGTCCGACAATTTACGGCTGTCGGGTAGAAACTTAACGCACCATATCTGCGCCATATATGACTCATCTAAAAACCGAGTGTATTATAACAGAGTAAATTATATTTGTCTACCTAAATGAAGATGTTTTATTATGAATAAATTTTATATCCATTATATAAAATAATAATATACTTACATTAGGAAGGATATTTTGTAAATATAGACCTTGAAGTTATGAATAGTATAATAGTAGTAATTCCCCAGGAAATGGTAGGAAGAGTAATAGTTATATCGTTCCATAATAAGCATATGATAATTATTAAGGTGTTGTACAAGATAACTCCTATCAATATTTTTAGTTTCATTTTCTTATTTCTCATTTGAAATGAATTTTTTAAGGCGGTTTTTGTAATCATAATACTAATAATTGCGGTAAACCCCATTACTAACAAAAGCGAAATAGAAACAGGAATATATAGAGGAATTATATGATAGTTTAAATACCATTCACCAATAGATAACAATAACATAATACTTGATAATATAGCGAAACTTAAACATACAAAACCAATATTTATCATCATTTTTTGGCTTAATGTATAATGTGGTAACTCTTTTAAAAGATCATCACAAAATTGACGATAATCATCACCAAGTACTTCATTCGCACGTTGATTATTTCGCTGTCCATTTAACAGCATTAACACAATATCTTTACGAACTTCTTTTTGTGTAGGAAGTTTATATATAGGTAGTATAAATTTTGTAATGCTTATATTTCTCTATATTTGCGGCATACTCACTGTCGCTATCAATATCAGTTTTTCCCGTAAACTAAAAAATAATCAAAAGAATTTGTTATCAAGCAAAGAGAAATGGATTAAATCCATACAAAATATGGGCTTAAATTTTTATACGATTAGAAATTATCAAAAAGAGGATTGGATAACTGAGCAATTAAACTTAATGAATCATGATATATGCAAAAAACAATTTCTCTCCAATGGTTATTTATCCATTTTATCTATGTTAAATAATGGTGTTGGACAATGTATGTTTTTTGGAACAATCTTAATGGGGATAGTTTTAATTAATGCTTCACTACTTACTGTAGGAACTTTAATTGCAATTGTACAAGCAAGTAACTTAATCATAAACCCAATTGTAAACTATATTAATTTACGTAATACCATACACTCTACAAAACCTGTTTATAATGAATTAAAAAATATATAGAAACAACTAAAGAAAGTGAATCTTTCACCCTAAACACTAATATAAATAAGATTAGTTTAACTGATCTCTCTTTCAAGTATCAAGATCATTATATTCTTAACAATATCACTTTTTCCTTTCAGAAAGGGAAAAAATATTTAATTCTAGGGGAAAGTGGTGCAGGAAAATCAACACTATTATCACTTCTAACAAAACAAATTAAATCTACTAATATTTATGTTGATGATTATTTATTATCTGATATCTCTTATAGTTCCTATACTTTAGATATTGGATATATTATGCAAAATGAGCATTTATTCACAGCAAATTTAGCTGAAAATATTGCTTTAGATACGAATTATGATATTGATGCGATATATAAAATCATGGATATCGTTCAGCTTTATGAACTAAAAGATAGAGTATTTGACATTATGGATGAAAATGCATCATCTGTAAGTAGTGGGCAAAAACAAAAAATAGCAATCGCTAGGGCTTTATATCATAAAAAGAGCTGGTTATTTCTTGATGAAAGCTTTTCATCTATGGATGCTTATAGTGAACAAGAAATTGAGAAATATTTACTACAACAAAATGACTTGTCTATAATTCTTATAACTCATAAAATTAATGAAGAGATTTATCCATTATTTGATAAAGTTTTATATCTTAGTAAAGGCTCCTTGAAAGATGTTACACATTACTCTTATTCTCAAATCTCTTCTATCATATAAACGTACAAATAAGAATTACATCTTTTATAAATTTTTACTCGACAGGTTACTACAATTAAAAGTTATCAATAAAAGTCATATTTGAACGATACCATAAAAAATGTGTATTCTTCTAAGCGAAGTCTACACATTTTTTAGTATTTGAAACTATCTGTTGCAACCCTTTCTTACAAAGGCTGTTATGTACTTATTTTTATATCGTTGTTTTTGATATAATCCAGTGTTTCTTGTAAGAACTCAAGCTTATCGTTCAATCGCTCCTGACATAACCTGAATATATACTCCAATTCACGAAAATCATCATTTTTTTGGGACTGGTACAATGCCTGTTTGTATTCCTTAGAATACGCATCATCAATCATGATAAGATCAATTTCATTTTCGATACATTGTTTCAACATAAGAAATCTTCCTATCCTACCATTTCCATCCTGAAAAGGATGAATATTTTCAAAAGTTGCATGAAATCTTAAAACTGCCTCAAAATTCTTATCAGATTGTTCCCATTTTTTTAATAAATCCTCTATTCTATATTCCACTTCCCAGGGCTGAGCAAGCTTCAAATCAACCCCTGAAATCTGGTTAGGAATCTTCTTCCAGCATCCTGAAAGTCCTCTTTTATAATCTAACGTTCTATCTTTCAGCATTCTATGAAATTCCAAAATAAGTCTTTTTGTAATCGGTTCATTCAAGGTATCAATCACAAAATCAAATAAATCTGTCGAGTTCGTAGTTTCTATTACATCATCTATATTATGGCTTCCTTCTATCAGCTGTTCATTCAGATATCTTTCAAGATTTTCCTTCGTAAAGGTACTTCCTTCTAGTTTATTTGAATGATACAAGAATTCTGTTTTTACAGATTGATATGCGGAATTTGGTACATCTTTCAACAATCGAATGGTCTTTACATCAATAATCATGTTTCTACTCCTTTCTCAGATTATATTCATTATATCATAGATTGCAATAAGATCATGTACCTTTATTGTCCTTTTCTCTAATTCACCATTCCCTACACTATCCTTATTTCCAGCTTAACGTATTTTTATAAATTCCATTGATTATTTTGTATATTTTATCTTCAAAATAAACTTTTTCACTATTACTTCTCTTTCTAGTTCATATTCAAAAATTATCTCCGTAAGTATTCCGATATTAGTCATTATATTTAGTATAATGTTAGACTTATTTTAATTAATCTAATCATTATACTACCCCCTTTCTTATTCATATAATTATTTATTTTTTAATATATCCTTCTCTCCATCAACACCACATTCTCAACGTGTGTCGTTACTACTATCGGAACACATTTTATCAACCTCGTTACTCTCATGTGAACACAATTCGTCAGTCCTATGTCGTCCTCTCGCATTTTTTCTTTGTGGTTTAAATTTAGCACCGTCTACACTATTCTTCAAGCCTGTTTTATACACGAATGTCAATTGTGCAGGGTCAACATTCCCATTTTCATCAAGTCCACCTACAATTACTTTCTCAACAATGCTCTCAAACACATAACGGTCAAATTTATCAAGAATTTCATTCTGTTCTAAAGTTTTCTTAAATTCTTTCAAACGATTTTTTACGTCTTTCTCATTTTCAGAAGTTTCTTGTAACTTTTTCCTTTCTGCAACAAGCTGTTCTTGTTTGCTTACTAAATCAGCATACTTACTTTCGTAGGTTTCCTTATCAATAGTTTCTTCCAAACGCATATCTACAAGTTTACTTTTTTTCTTCTCTAATGCGTCTATCTCTTTTTCTGCTTTTGTGAGTTGTTTCGATACAGCACTACTGCTAAGAGTATCGTCCATTCTTTGCAAAAATTCTTCCAGAACATCTTTATTATCATCACATAATAAGCGATAACTTTCTACAAATGCTTCTTCAATAGCCGTTTCTGGAATACCTTTGCTATGCTTGCAGAATTTCTTTCCTTTCTTCGTTGCCGTTACACACTGCCATATAACCTTGCTGTATTGTGAACTACTATGCCAATTTCTTCTTGTTAAAGTGCCACCGCAAAACCCACATTCCAACATACAACTGAAAGCGTACTTTCTACTAAATTTTTCTCTCTTTGTGTTACCCTCTCCAATCTTTCCTCTATTTACATTTCTTCTGTCAAGAATTTTTTGTGCCTTTTCAAATACCTCTTCACTAATAATCGGCTCATGATGATTACGAATATAAAACTTATCTTCTTCTCCAAAGTTTTCCAATCTTCGTTTTGAAATCGGGTCAACAGTAAATGTTTTTCCCATCATCAAATCTCCCTTATATTTTTCATTTTTGATAATGCCTATGACCGTTGATTGAGCCCATGTAGAACTTCCGTATTTTGTCTTATAGCCTAAATTCTCAAGTTCATGTGCAATGACAGAGCCACCTGCACCCTCAATGTACCGATTAAAAATATAACGTACGATTTCTGCTTCTTCTTCATTCACTGTAATTGTTTTTGTGTCTTTATGATAATCATATCCCAGACAGCCTTGAAAGCCAACCAACTCTCCCCGTTTCATTTTCATTTTCAAACCTTTTTTAACATTTGCAGAGATATTTTCAACTTCCTGCTGTGCCACAGAACTAAGTACAACTAAAAGCAACTCCCCGTCCATTGTTAAAGTATTGATTTTTTCATCTTCAAAATAGACTGCTATATTACGCTCCTTTAACATACGAACATATTTTAAAGTGTCCAATGTATTCCTTGCAAATCTTGAAATAGATTTTGTAATAACCATATCTATTTCTCCATTCATACAATCATTTATC
>CAJFOG010000204.1 GCA_904395785.1 uncultured Eubacterium sp.
ACCCCACAAATTGTAAAGGAAAAAAGAAAACCACCCCAAGAAAATGTGGTGGTAGGGGTCGACCCCAAGTAAATCCAGTATATCTTTATTTTTCTTCCAAAAAAAAGTAGCTATATGTATTAAAGTTTCTTTTTGTTCTTTGTCTAGACAAGATAAGATATTATATAAGTTTTTATTCTGTACACTATAAGTATGTTCATGAACACCAAATAAATCATTTGGATTTAAGTGTAGTAAATGAACCAATTTACTAAAATCATCTAATCTTAACATAGAGCGACCATTTAAATAGCTATTTAAAGTTTGAGGGGTAATATTTAAATATTCTGCGACCTGTTTTTGAGATAAATTTTGCTGCATAATACTCTCTTTAATAATTTCACCTATATCAATATTCATACAAAGAATGCCTCCTTTTTAAAACGCACTAATTATACTAAAAAACATATATTAGAAAAGAATAATGAAAAAAATTTATCATCAAGATTTCAAAATATACTAGATAATTCTATATAGATAGGTGAATGACTATACAATGTTTCGCTATATCATAGTATAGTTTAAGGAGGAGTCACAATGAAAATAGATGATAATTTAAAAGGGGTGTATTGGACATTGATTTTTTTATCATTATTGGGGGTTTTGGTTATTTGTATCTTATTTTATATTGTTCATTTTAAGTATATTAGTATTTTTATATAAAGTATAACCTTTAAGATAACTTACTATAGGCCTTACTCAAAAGAATCATAAATACTTTATAGGGAATATAGCTTTATAAATATAGAGTGTTGTGTCTATTCGTTGTAAGACTAAAAAGTATTAGTTAATGAAAATCCAGAGAGAATGAATTATTAAATCGAGTTGTTTTGGGGAAAACATAATTGTAACGATGAAAACTATATTGAAGCAGACTTTATATCGTCTTGTGCATGATACAATAAAGAATACACGATGTTAATTCAAAAGATTAATATTAATATCGTGTTTTTTTGTTGATGAATTATATATGTTGTGAATAATAACAAGTAATTAGTTAGTATAGAAGGAATCATTGATTTATACTTGTAAAAAGATATTAAATTCGGTATGATAGTATGGTTGCGATATGAAAGGTATTAAGGAAGGAAGGGATATTATGAGACTAATTTTAAAGTATCTTAAAAATTATAAAGTATTATTTATCATTAATGTGCTTTCAGTATTTGGTTTTATTTTGGTTGAATTAGGTATTCCAACAATTGTAGCGCAAATGATTGATATTGGGGTTATGAATCAAGATGTTGTGTATTTATATAAAATGGGGGCAATTATTGGGATTATCTCTATAATTGGGGTTGCAGGAACAATTTTGCTTGGATATTGTTGTGCAAATATCTCTACTGCAATTACAAGAGATATTCGCAATGATATATTTAAAAAAGCGCAGAGTTTTACTGCTAGCGAATTTAATACGTATGGGATTTCATCTATGATTACTCGTACAAATAATGATGCATTTCAAATTCAGTTGTTTGTGAATATTTTGCTTCGTACAGCACTTTTAACACCTGTTATGTTAATTTTTAGTTTTATCATGACAGCACGTGCAAGTGTTGAGTTATCGTGGATTACAGCGGCAACAGCACCTATTATCATTTTAGGAGTAACATTAGTTGCAAAATATTCTAAACCTATTAGCGAAAAACAACAATCTTCTTTAGATGGATTAAATCGTATCTCCAGAGAGAATTTAAGTGGTATACGTGTTATTCGTGCATTTGATAATGATGCTTATGAACAACAGCGTTTTGATGGTGAAAATCATAACTTTACAATGTATTCAAAACGTTTATTTAAATTGATGTCGTTAACATCACCAATTTTCTTCTTTTTAATGAATATAGCATCACTTGCTATTTTTTATGTTGCGGCTTATTTAATTGAAGGAGGCAATTTACAAGTAGGACAATTGGTTGCATTTATGGATTATTTATTCCATGTTATGTTTTCTATGATGTTATTTTGTACAGTATTCATGATGTATCCTAGGGCAGAAGTAAGTGCAAAGCGAATTGAAGAAGTTTTACAGTGTGATATCTCAATTCTAAATCCAGAACAAGGGATAACACAAGGGAATGAGGAAGGTACGATTGTATTTGATCATGTAACGTTTGCTTATCCGGATGGTGAAGAAGCAGTATTAAAGGATGTAAGTTTTTCTGCGAAAAAAGGAGAGACGATAGCGTTTATTGGAAGTACTGGTAGTGGAAAAAGTACATTAGTAAATTTAATTCCTAGGTTTTATGATGTAAGTAGTGGATCAATTCGTATTGATGGTGTAGATATTCGTGATTATGATATGGCAGCATTACGTGATAAACTTGGGGTAATTCCACAAAAAGCAAACTTATTTAGTGGTACTATTCGTGAAAATATTTGTTTTGGTTGTAAGGATGCAAGTGATGATCAAGTGATTCATGCAGCAAAAGTAGCACAAGCTTACGATTTTATTATGGAAAAAGAATTACAATTTGATGAATTAATTAGTGAAGGTGCTACAAATGTTTCAGGTGGTCAAAAACAACGTTTATCGATAGCCCGTGCATTAGTAAGAAGACCTGATATTTATATTTTTGATGATTCTTTTTCTGCATTAGA
>CAJFOG010000205.1 GCA_904395785.1 uncultured Eubacterium sp.
ACATCTTTATCTCCTTTTAATCTACCTTCCTTTTTCTCAACTGTTACCCCTGGCCAATTTCCTACATACTGTGTACTCCCTGTTAAATCATTAAACATCGTTGTTTTCCCACAGTTAGGATTTCCTGCCAATGCAATTTTATAGCTCATAACTTCCCTTCTTTCTTTCTTTAAATGTTAGCATCCATTAACTCAAAACCTAAAAAATTCCTATGCAACCTCAATCATTTCAGCATCTGCTTTACGAATTGATAATTCATAACTCCGTACTTGAATTTCAATAGGATCTCCTAAAGGTGCAACTTTTCTTACAAAAATTTCACACCCTTTTGTAAGTCCCATATCCATAATACGACGTTTTGTCATACCTTGACCATGAATTTTTTTAATAACTACTCGACTCCCTGGTTTACAATCTTTTAAAGTCATCCAGACACCTCCTATATCATAATACGTTTCGCTAAAGATTTATCTAACGCAACCCGCGTATCTCTAACATTAATAATATAATTACCAGCCATCTCAGATACAATGCTAATTTGTGCGCCTTCTACAAATCCTAAATTTGCCAAATGAGTACGTACATCATCTTTACCAGTAATTTTTACAATCTTATGTATTTCTCCTATTTTCGCAAATATTAATGGCATATTGACCTCCTTTAGGTTAGTCAAAACTAACTTACAAGCAAATCTTACCACTCATACCAAATCACGTCAACTCTCTTCAATTGTTATGACCATTTTTCCGTTAACCATGGCTAACGGAAGTTTATTTTTAAGTTTGGTAATCTGAAAATATTTTCATAATATTCTGTAATCGTTTCCGTTGACATTATATTTTCACATTTGTTATACTATTGTCAGTTAGTTTTAGCTAACTAATGATAAATAAAATTAGAAAGAAGGTATATATATGAAATTAGTTTACGCATCAAGAACTGGAAACGTTGAATCAATCGTTCAACAACTACAAGCAGATACATTCCAAATACAATCAGGAAATGAAATAGTGGATACTCCATTTATTCTATTTACATATACAGATGGATATGGAGATATCCCTTATGAAGTAGAGACATTCTTATCTAGCAATGCAAGTAATTTAAAAGGAGTTATTGTAAGTGGTGATACAGGATATGGTGAAGCATTCTGTCAAGCTGGAGATAAAATCAGCGAACAATACCAAGTTCCTTGCCTTTACAAAGTGGAAAATGCAGGAACTGATGAAGATATTGCCGCCATTAAACAGTGCATTCAATAACTGATAAAAAAAGGCTGTGAAAGTAAGAGATTTTAAAATTTCTCTAAAAATCACACCTTTTTTATATTGATAAATTTCAATAATATGTTTATTTTTCAAACATAACATAAACTATTCCCTATTAAGTTGTTTTTCTTTATGCTTCATTTTAAATTATGAAAACTAATTTAATTTTTAGTTCTCTTCTTTTTTCATCTAACTTAGCGATTATGATATTTATATAATTTGTATCCTATCATCACCAACATTAGTATTTAGAACTATTTATATGGCACAACTCTTTTTATTTTTATAACTCTCATGTATAATACAACATGAGGTGAAACCATGTTAAATTTAAAAGAACACAAGCAATTTTTATGGAACTATATGATTACCTATGGAAAATTAGAAACAGATAAAAATACTATGCTTACTATTTTTCCATTTTTAGATATACAAATGCAACCGAACACTACGATAGAAGATTATAAAACTGAAGAATTAAAACAAAAAATAGATACATGTCAATCAATCGTAGATTTATATGATCTTGTATCCTTACCCTATAAAGGATTTTACTTTATGGAAATAAGCTTACTACTTCAAGATGACATTGATACCTATTCTATCTTATTGAAGAAAACATTTGATGTATGTGGCTCACAAGGTTATATTACAAAGAAAAACTATCAATTCCTTATTTCATATGCTAATCACGATGTTAAAGAGTATATTCTACAATCTTTATCATAGTCTCTCTTAAAAATTTGGTATACACCTGTTTTGAAAGAATATAATGCTTTGGAAAACCTTTAACAATTGACCTTTATTTCTGACTGCACCTTAAAGGTGCTTTCTTTTTATTTACTTATACTTTATTGTTTCTTGTGAATGAATCTATTAATTATGGTATTTATAAATATAAATTGCACGTAATAAGTGTTTTTCATTTAAACAGCACCTTTTAATATTTTTCTATAGTCGTCAAATTATCAGAATTATATCATGAGGTATTTCTCTTTCAATAAAAACTCAACCACACGCATAACATGTTATATTAATAATTATAAAAAGGCCATATTTGTAGGACCATTTTTACTCTTCTCTTAATGTAATCTTAACATGTACACTATCTTGACATCCTTTATTTATTTTCTCTCTAATATCTTTTCTTATTCCAATAATATAACAAATACATCCATCCTCATTTTTCATTCCCATATTCACAATACTACCATCATATGGTTCATTATCAAATAATGCATGGACCTTAACACGCCCTTTTCCAAACTCTTCTTTTATATTCCATGGAAATACAACATATGCTCCACCTTTTTCTGGAATACAATGAATAATCGCATCATACTCATATACTTTTTTATCCATATATTACAACCTCCTATATAATATGAAATTGCTTCCTTCACTTTTCCTATAATTCAATACAATTTCTAAAAGCAAACTACCTGCTAGCATGTTATTTCTTGATTAATATAGCATACATTTATCTTATTTTTCAATTAGACTTACTGATACAATCATTATCTATATAGTAGAAGAAAACAAAAGAGAAAATCATCAAAAAAAAGATTTTTTAAAAAAAATCAATTTTTTCAAAAAAAGTGTTGACTTATATAAACTAATTTTGTATTATATATGGGCACCAAGGGAAACAGGTTGCA
>CAJFOG010000206.1 GCA_904395785.1 uncultured Eubacterium sp.
CTAAAAGTTGTATCGAAAATGCATATAGTCATATAGTTTATGAAATATTTGATATAGTTTTAGATAGTGAGAAATATTCGTTAGTTGATGTTTCAAGTTGGAAAAGAAATAAAGATAAAAGTCTATTGCCTAAAGATATTATTGCTGTTCCTGATTTCGTGATCACAAAAAAAGATTATAATTTTGAAGATACTGAAACAGATATATATGGATGCATTGAAGTAAAATTCAATGATAGTAATGTAGATGTGCCGGAACGTTTAAAAGATGAAATTGATAAGCGAGGATATCTAAGTATATATAATAATGTGATATACACAAATGGTTGGAAGTGGGCATGTTACTCCAACTCGAATGAAGCAGATTGGAAATGTGATTTTAGAAAATATGGAACTAATAAGGAATATGGAAAATTGTTGAATAACTTATGCTCCATATTTTGTGAAACAAATATCAATAGGTAAATTTTAGCAAAGAAAAAAGAGTTATTGCATTTGTCATGTAGATAGATGAAATTAAAAACAAACTCAAATTGTAAATAAATTGACAAAATTATATCTTGTTTTATAAATAGGAGAAAAATTATGGAAAATAAATATGGGAAGATAAAAAATGGAAAGTTAATCATTGCATCTGATATTGTATTAAGAGGTAAGAAAATATTATTATCAGATGAAATATTTTTTAAAGAAAATGGTTATAAAAAGATAGTATATGTTAATCCACCAAATAATAAAGAAGGATATATTTTAAAAAGTTATTGGATTGAGGATTCACAGGCAATTATTCAAAAATGGGAATATGAAGAAATACCAGATGATTACTCTGGCAATTTGTCATCAGCAGTAAAAATGTTTGACCAAGGTATTAATGAAATTCAAAAAATGGTCAGGAGTAATTTTAATGGCAATGTTAAAGAAAAAGAGTTGCTTTTGAAAAATAATAAGTTGATAGATTCTTTATATAAGCATAAAGGTGCTAATAAGGATACAAAAGAACTATTAGAACTTTTACATGATTGTAATCTTGATCTTAAGCAGTTTTTTAATGAGTTAAAGATGATATCTTTTTTAGAGGAAAATAATTTTTATATATCTGATTTATTTCTATACTATAACGAAGATAAAGTTATTCCAGTTGATTCACATATTACCAATGACATCAGGGAACAGCTTGACTTAAATAAAATGATATTGCCACAGTACTTTAAAAGTAAATTATATTATATACTTGAACTAGAAACATACCAAACTCATTCTAATATTACGATTTATAATATGGCATTTGTGTATTTGTTTACTCTCTTTGACGAGGTGTTATTGAAAATTATTCGTATCATATGTATGCATGAAAAAAAGTGGCTTGTTAGTAATAGTCATCTTACTGCTGCTGAAATACTAAAATATGATTCCACTGATGAAATTCATGAATTGTTAGTAGAAAAAAAGGTCAATGAATTATCTTGGGGGAATTATATGGATAAACTTGATTTTTTAGTAAGCAAAGGAATAAGGATAGATAAAGAGAATAAAAAACTATTTGAAGAAACTATTTTATATTTATCAATGAAAAGAAATATTATTGTTCATAATGAAGGTATGTGGAATAAGTCTACTAAAGATATATTAAAAAATACACAATATTATGAAGATGTATCAATTGGTAAATCAATAGATTGTAGTATTAGCAGCTTTGAAGAAGCGTGTACCAACCTTAAGAAAGCTATTAAATATTTGTATTTTCAGATTTGTGATAAGTTTAATCTTTTGTCTAAATACGATTTTTTGTCTGAGAAAGAATGGTAAATTTATTTACATTTGCACAAATAAATAGAGAATAAAATAATTTTATCATTATATTTTTCAAAAAAAGCATAAGAACTGAAATAAGAAGTAATGTGAAATTATCACGTTCTTCAATAGGGATTCTATCAAGATAACGTTATAATTCATCCCTTAGAGCGAGGTAGAAGAACTTCAAAAAGAAATCTATTTTTATTATCTACAATAACGTAAAGATAAGATGAGTTAGAGTGCTTAGTCATCTTAGAGAGCAGTTCATTAATGCCAATAGATTTAGGAAATTTTGGAATATTGGCAAAACTATCGAAATAATGTTGAACGTAAGTGATAGATATATGATTCCTTTCAGCAATCATAGGATAAGTGAAATTAAGATTAAAAGAGACTTCATAACATTATCAAAGGCAAAATAAGAATTTTTAAAGACAATCACACATTTACGATCAGTTAATTTAGGTGATTAATAGATAGAATAACCATGAATATGAGTAATACTAGTAATACTATGACAATAAGGATAATATAGTTTTTCAGGAATAAGAGTAATATGAAGCTCAGTTAGTTCATCAGAAGAACTATTTTTTCTTTATCAATATTAAATAAACTTGTGATAAAATTATGCATAGGTGAAAACCTTCTTTGTGTTATAATATTTCTCGGCAAAGAAATTGTAACATGAAGTTTTTTTTATAAAAAAAGGATACTCATACAAAAAGGTAAAGGTATATTACACTTACGCACGAATTTAAAGCGCAAAATAAGCAGGGTACTAGTTAGAAATATAAGGTTTCGAATTAGAGTGTATAAATGGAATCAATGGAAGAAACTTGAAGAAGTTAGGAATGGAAGCATGGAAATGCAAGATATGGATGAATAGTAGAAAAATTTATGCTAGATGAGTATCAGCATTTTTACAAGTAGGAATACCAAATAAACTATTAAAGAAAAGAGGCCTAACAGCAATGTTAGACAAGTATGAAAGAGTCCATGTTTTAGTATAAATTTGAACTGCGTGTGCCGAACGGTATACACGGTGGTGTGAGAGGACAGTGATTGAAATAGTCAATTACATTCACTCAATTGTTATAAAGAAATGATTAAATAGTAAATTCATCTTAATAATTGGACTATGATTAATTGAAAGAGAGTGTAATATAAACCGTGTAAGTTGAGAAAAACAAACTCAGCTTATACGGTTATTTAATTTTATGCTATGATAGAAAGAGAAGAGGTATATGAATATGGCAAGGATAAAAAGAGACCCTAATAAAGTTGCATTGGCAAAAGCTATTTTAGATGCATATCAACCAGAAACTGCTGAAGATATGAATGATGCGCTAAAAGATTTATTTGGCCCTATGTTCGAGGCTATGTTACAAGGTGAAATGAATCATCACTTAGGATATAATTCCAATGATAAAGGACCAAAATTAGATGATAATCGTAGGAATGGATATGGAAAGAAGACTTTAAAAACTTCTCAAGGTGAAATAGAAATTGATGTTCCTCGTGATAGAAATGGCTCCTTTGAACCACTGGTTGTGCCTAAACGACAAAAAGATGTATCTGCTATTGAAAGTAAAGTTCTAGCCATGTATGCACGTGGTATGTCTCAACGTGACATATCATCAACGATTGAGGATATTTATGGGTTTACTTATGTCTCATGATATGATTTCAGATATCACTGATACTGTAATACCTAAAATGGAAGAATGGAGAACACGCCCCTTAAAGAAATGCTATGCTTTCACATTTGTTGATTGCATGTATGTAACACTTCGAAACGATTATGAAGTAAAGGAATGTGCTGTATATGTCATATTAGGCTATGACCTTAATGGAAAAAAAGAGATTCTAGGACTGTGGCTTAGTGAGAATGAAAGTAAGAATTATTGGATGCAGATCTTTGATGAAATAAAAAGTCGAGGTGTAGAAGATATCTTTTTCATTTCAATGGATGGTGTATCAGGATTGGAAGCAGGAGCAAAAACTATCTTTCCTAAAGTAGTAGTACAAAGATGTATTGTACATCTCATAAGAAATTCCATCAAA
>CAJFOG010000207.1 GCA_904395785.1 uncultured Eubacterium sp.
GCTTGAATATGACATCTTTCATATCCATGTGTACTAAAACAACCCATACCAAATGCAGCAGCATAAACATTATTACCTGCACGTATTGCAGCACTTGCATCTGATCCATAGCGATAGAACACATCAACACAATAATCGATATCATTTTCTTTCGCAAGACGGATTAGACGTGAAGTTAATGCTCGATCATATGGTGTATAATTATCTTTTGCACAAATAGATACTTTAAATTCATTTCCAGAATAACCAGGACCAATTAATCCAATATCTAAGGCAACGTATTCGCTAACCTCTGGTGGTAAATAAGCACCACCATGTCCGATTTCTTCATAGATAGGAAATGCGAATAATGTGTTATATAAAGGTGTAATATTATGTTGTTTCAAGTATTCTAAAACTGCAAATACAGCTCCTACTGCTGCTTTATCATCAATAAATCTAGACTTTATAAAACCTTTTTCTGTATATTGATAGTTTGGATCAATAGAGATGATATCTCCATGTTCAATACCTAATGCTCTTACATCTTCTTCATTACTTACAAATTCGTCTAATATTACCATCATATTATGTTCATCTCTTACTTGAGACCTTGCATCATCAAATACATGGCTAGAATGAGATTGACAAGCAATAGTACCTGTATATACTTTTTGATCTCTTGTATGAATTTTACATGTACATCCTTCTAAATTGTTGTAGTTAATGCCACCTAAATTTCTTAAGGCAAGTGTCCCATTAGAATGAATACTTCTTACCATTAAACCTAGTGTATCAATATGAGCACCTACACATACTGTTTTTGTTTTATCTTTTCCTTCTACATATATATAGGCAGTACGCTTACGATCATAGGTAATCGTATAGCCAAAAGATTGTGCAAGTTCTTCTATTTTTGGATGAATTTCGTCGTAATAGCTAACTGGGCTTGGAACTTCAATAAGTTCTCTTGTTACTTTTTCAATTGTTTCTTTATTAAACTTCATAGTATCCCTTCTTTCATTAATATTGTAACAATTTTACATAATGTTTTCAATATTACATTTTTTTCATTGTTATAAAGCACTTTGAATTTTGATAAAAGTCATGGTAAACTTTAAACAAATCATAACTTAAATAAAGTCAAGATTTAAATGGTGACAATAAGAGAAATTATTATTTATAAAAATAAGGAGAAAATTATGTGGATGTTACTTGCTTTTGGTTCAGCTATATTTGCTGGAATCACTACAATTTTAGCTAAGTGTGGTATTCAAAAAACAGATTCTACTGTAGCAACTGCGATGCGTACAACTATCGTATTAATTTCATCATGGATAATGGTATTTATTGTAGGTTCACAGTTTCAAATGAATCTAATTAGTAAGAAGTCATGGATATTTTTAATTTTATCAGGTATATCAACTGGTGCTTCATGGTTATGTTATTTTAAAGCATTGCAGAAAGGAGATGTTAATAAAGTAATATCGATTGATAAGTCTAGTGTGATTTTGACAATTTTATTATCATTTATATTTTTGAATGAAGAGGTTACTATTTTTAAAATGATAGGAATGATTTTGATTGGTATTGGAACTTATTTTATGAATGAAAAAAAGAATATATCTACAAGGCAAGAGAACATAAGAAGACAATGGTTTTTATATGCTATTGGATCAGCTATATTTGCTAGTTTAACTTCTATTCTTGCAAAGGTTGGAATTCATGATGTAGAATCTACACTTGGAACAGCAATACGTACTAGTGTTGTTTTAATTATGGCATGGCTTATGGTCTTTTTGACAGGAAAAAAAGGCTTGATAAAAAGTATTAACAAAAAAGAGTCTTTGTTTATTATGATGTCTGGTTTAGCAACTGGTGCTTCTTGGATTTGTTATTATAAAGCACTTCAAATAGGACCAGCGAGTGTTATTGTTCCAATTGATAAATTGAGTATTCTTGTTACAGTTTTATTTTCTTATTTTGTATTTAAAGAAAGGTTATCAAAAAAGTCGCTTCTAGGCCTCATATTCATAACAGGAGGAACACTCATTATGCTAATTTCTTAGTTTCAATGTATGTTTAAAGAGAACAGTTTCTCATAATAAAATTATGTAAAATTACTTACGATGTAGTAAAAGGAGGGTGTAGTATGAGAAGAATTCTATTTATTTGCCATGGGAACATATGTAGATCAACAATGGCAGAAAGTGTATTTCATTATATGGTAGAAAAAGCAAATGTACAAGATGAAGTGATAATTTCATCTAGTGGTACAAGTAGAGAAGAAATAGGAAATCCTGTACATTATGGAACAGTAGATGTATTAAACAAACATGATATACCTGTTGTAGCACACAAAGCTAAACAAATCACATTACAAGAAATTGAAGCATATGATTTTTTAATTTGTATGGATGATCGTAATATCACAAATTTAAAAAGAATAGCACCTAGTAAGTATCATTATAAGATTAGTAAGTTATTATCTTATGCAGGAAGTGATCGTAATATTGCAGATCCATGGTATAGTGGTGATTTTGAAACAACATTTCAAGATGTATGGGAAGGGTGTTTACATCTATTTGATGAAGTTTTTACGGATAGATGTATTTAACTCTTTCTTTTCTTTGTTGTTTTGTGTAAAATATGGTAGATATACAATAAATAATAAGGAGTATGTGGCATTATGTTAAAACTATTTACCCCTAAGTATTACATACATCGCTATGATGTGATAACCCCTGAGTATTTGAAGGCACATGGTATTTCTGTGTTATTATGTGACATTGATAATACATTGGTTGCACATGATATAGCGTTACCTGATGAACAGGTGATCATGTTTTTGAAGAGTTTAAAAGAAGCAGGAATTCATGTGATTTTTGTATCGAATAATGTTGAGGAAAGAGTAAAAACGTTTGTGGAAGGTTGTGGTTTACAAGCGGAGTTTTATCCATTTGCGATGAAGCCGTTATCAAAGACATATCGTAAAATTTTAAAAGATTATGGATTTGATCGTAAACAAGTTGCGATGCTTGGAGATCAGTTAATGACAGATATATTAGGAGCAAATTGGATGGGATTTTATACAATCTTAACTGCCCCAGTTGTACAGCGAGATTTATCGTTCACAAAAGTAAATAGGCTGTTTGAATCTGCTGTATTTTACTTATTAAAAGTAACAGGTAAATTAAAGAAAGGAGACTATGATGCATAAAGTATGTGAAGGTTGTGGTGTAAAACTACAAAATGAAGATAAACAAAAAATAGGATATACACCGAAAATGGAAGCATCGTTATGTCAAAGGTGTTTTCGTATTCGTCATTATGATGATGTAATGATATCTATGAAACAAGGAATTGATTCTGATGAGGTGTTAAGTAAAATTGCAATGATGGATGCACTTGTTGTATGGGTTGTAGATTTATTTGATTTTGAAGCGAATATGATGAAGGGTATGAATCGTCATTTGGCTGGGAAAGATATTGTAATGGTAGCGACAAAGCGTGATTTATTGCCTGCAACATTAAGTGATCAAAAATTAGGTAATTTTATATTACAAAGATTAAAAGCATTATCGATTGTTGTGCAAGGAATCGTGATTACTGGTGATTTAGTAGAACATCCTCAGCGTGAAGTAAATAATTCTATTGATGAAATTTTATATGCAATTGATCATTATCGAAATGGTAAAGATGTAGTTGTTATGGGTATGGCAAATGCAGGAAAAAGTACGATGTTAAATGCCTTATGTGGCAAGAAAACGTTGACGACATCTCGTTATCCAGGGACAACATTAGATATAAATAAAATAGAGATGGATGGATATGTATTATATGATACACCAGGTATTACAAGAATGGATTCTTTATTGACACACGTGGATGATCATTTATTAAAAACGATTGTACCTGCAAAGGCATTAAAACCGCGTGTATATCAGCTGTATGAAGACCAAACAATATCAGTAGGTGGACTTGTTCGATTAGATATGATAGGTGGTTCTAAAGTAAGTTGTGTTGCATATTTTGCGCAAGGATTAAAGTTACACCGTAGTAAACAAGAAAAAGCAGATCAATTATGGAAGACGCATATGGGTGATCAAATATTATCACCTGCTATGAGTAATGATGTGAATGATTTACAAAAATATAGTTATACAATGACACATGATAAAATAGATATTGTGATACATGGATTAGGATGGTTTTGTATCAGTGGTGATGTGAAAGCATTAGAAGTATATGTACCAAAAGAAACAAATGTTTCGATGAGAAAGGCGATGATTTAATATGTTGACGAATAAAGAAAAAAGTTATTTAAGAGGGTTGGCACAAACAAGACGTGCATTATTTCAAATGGGAAAAGACGGAATGACAATTAATCTAATTAAAACGATGGAAGATTCATTAGAAGCACATGAATTAGTGAAAGTTGCATTATTAAAAACTTGTCCATTACAAGTAAAAGAAGCGGCTGAAGAAATGGCAGCTGCAACACAAAGTGAAGTAGTACAAGTGATTGGGAAAACGTTTGTTTTATATAAAAGAAGTAAAAAAAATAAATTGGGGTTATAGTATATGCATATAGCGTTATTTGGCGGTAGTTTTGACCCAATTCATCATGGGCATCTACAAATTGCGAAAGAGGCGTTAAAACAATTACCAATCTCTGCTGTATGGTTTATGCCGAGTAAAGATACACCGTTAAAACAAAGAACATTATCATCTTTTTATGATCGATGTAAAATGATTAAAAGAGCAATTCGACCATATCGTCGTATGCACTTGTGTACGATTGAAAACGAAAGAGATGATGTTTCTTATACAATAGATACAATCATGCTTTTGAAAAAAAAATATCCAAATATAACATTTAGTTTACTAATTGGAGATGATCAAGCAAAGCAATTTCATTTATGGAAACATGCAGAAAAATTAAAACTTGAAGTAAAAGTATATGTATTTTCAAGAGAGGAAAATATGGAGTTACCAGAAGGATTACATCGCATAAAGATGCCTTTAATTCCAGTTAGTTCAACACAAATCCGTCAAGGAAAGCAATTAAGTATGATTTGTAAAAGCGTACATCGTTATATAGGTGAAAAAGGATTGTATCTTGAAGATATGCTACGTTGTAGAATGAGTGAAAAACGTTTTTTACATAGTTGTTCAGTAGCAAAATTATGTGTAGAGATAGCGAAGGCACATCAATTAGATACCCATAAAGCATATGTAATGGGAATGGCACATGACATATGTAAACAATTACCGTATGCGACTGCAAAAAGTATGATGCAATATCTTCAACCGAAGGAATTAGATGAAGCTGTTGCAATATGGCATGGTTATTTAGGGGCATATAGTACAAAGCACATATTAGGCATTTATGATAAAAAAGTATGTCAAGCAATTTATCATCATGTAAAAGGTGATGGGCATGGTGCTTATGATAAAATTTTATTTGTTGCGGATAAATTAGATCCATTAAGAGGGTATCCAGTGGATGAACAAATCGCTTTATGTAAACAAGATTTACAAGCGGGATTTCAGTTGGTGAAGCAGCAACAAATTGTATATTTAGAAAAACAAGGAATAAAATAAAGGAGTTTATATGGAAGCATTATTACAAATAGTACAAAAAGCAATTGATGAAAAAAAAGGAAAAGATCCTGTCGTATATGAATTTAGTAGTTTAAATCCGTTTGTAGATTATGTAGTAATCTGTAGTGCACCAAGTCTTCGTCAAGTATATGCAATCGCAGATAATGTAGATGATCGTGTATCTGAACAAGGTTATCCAGTTCGTATAGAAGGAGATAAAAATTCTTCATGGGTATTAGTAGATTTAGGAAGTATTGTTGTACATGTTTTTCAAGAGGAGGAACGTGAGCATTTTCAATTAGAAAAATTATATGCAGATCTTCCTTGTGAGGATTTCTCTTTATGATGTATCAAGCATTAGCAAAATATTATGACGCGTTAGTAAAAGATGAAGAAGCTACCAAGGCATGGGTGGATTTGATCCATCAACATGTGAAACAAGGAAAAATTATGGAGGTTGCTTGTGGAAGTGGAGAAATTACGATAGCTCTTGCGAAAATGGGGTATCAGGTTTTTGCGAGTGATTTAAGTAAAGATATGGTAGAAATGGCAAAACAAAAAGAAGATAGCCATCTTGTATCTTGGAATGTGATGGATATGCGTACATTTGAAGATTCTAATGTATACGATGGTATATTATGCTTATGTGATAGTTTTAATTATTTATTAAAGGATGAAGAAGTTATTTCATTTTTTAAACAAGCATACGAGCATTTAGTAGATAATGGTACTTTTATTGTAGATATGCATTCTATGAATCGTTTAATTGAATTTGAAGAAGAATATCATGAAGCAGGAAAAGTGTTACAGCGTGAGTATCAATGGACGATTCAAACAGTAGATGATTGTATTTATCAAAACTTCATGTTTTATGATGAAGATGGTAGAAATGTATTGGAACAACATGTACAAAGAGTATATGAGCCATCTTGGATTCAAGCACAATTAGAAAATATTGGATTTGAAGTAAATATAGTGACAGATTTTATTTATGAAGGTATATGTGAAGGGGAAAAGCAATTTTATATTTGTAAGAAGGTGAAACAATGATTGGAATTATAGCAGCTATGGATAGTGAAGTAGAAGCAATTGTACAATTACTAAAGGATAAAGAAGAATTTATAAAATCAAGTATTCGCATGATCAAAGGAATGATTGGTACACAATCTGTGATTGTCATGAAAAGTGGTGTTGGTAAGGGAAATGCCGCAATGAGTACAACGATTTTATTAGAAAATTTTCAATTAGAGAAATTAATTAATATAGGTACAGCAGGTGGGCTAGATTCTAAACAAGAAATATTAGATGCGGTAGTAAGTACAAGTGTTGTACAACATGATTTTGATACGAGTGCAGTTGATGGAAAAGATGGTATAGGATTATACTATGATGCAAATCAAGAGCTAGTAAAACAATGTAGTGATGTATTAGAAAATTTAAATATTCGTGTACATTGTGGTTTAATCGCAAGTGGTGATCAATTTATTGCGAAAGATGAGCAATTAGCATATTTAAAAGAACAATTTCCTAATGCTATATGTGCAGAGATGGAAGCAGGTGCAATTGCGCAAGTTTGTTCTCATTATCATATACCATTTGTGGTACTTCGTTCATTATCTGATATTGCATATCGTAATGACTCTCATATGGATTTTCAAACATATGTACAACATGCAGCAAATAGGAGTGCAAAGTTTTGTGAAGCATTGCTTCAACAAAATTAGACATACAGAAAATCTGTATGTTTTTTCTTTTATTTAAGGAAATATAAGACAAAATATAAAATTTCATGTATAATGAAACAAGATAATAGAAATGGAGGTCACTATGAAGGGATCTTTAAAATCAATTAGTATAACATGTTGTTTATTACTATTATTAGGTATTGTAATATATATTGAGATTGCAGCATTTATTAGTGGACCTATAAGGTCTTATGAATTAAAAGTACAAAAACAAGAAATCAAAATAAAAGAAACTTATCCCAATATATCAGATATATATCGCCATGTATTTCAATATACAGTGTATAGTGGAAGTATTAAACAATCAATCATATGGTTTAATGAAAATGGTGAAGTTATTACCACAAGAAAAAAAGAAAATCTGTCTATTGATGAAGTATCTAAGAAGGCTATAAATGATTATCAAATGAAAGATTTTGAAGTAAATCTTGGTTATGGCTATGATAATCCGGTATATGTGATAGTTTCAAAAAATCGTGAAGTTTTATTAGATTTTGATAGTTTAGATTTAGTATATGATTTAAGAAAGGGTGTTGCGAGTGAAATGGTGGAATGAAAGATATATAAATAGAAGAGATTATATGTTGGAGCATCTACAAGAGTTAAGTATGAGTGCAGATGAAACATTGACAATAATGTTAATTGATTATATGAATCAACATCAGTTACTAATTACACATGAAGTATTAGGAGAAAAATTAAAAAAAGGTAGTTCAGAAGTAGATGAAATCTTATCACAATTAAGTATGAAGGGATATTTATCACTAGATTTTAAAAATGGGAAATTATTTTTTAATATTGATGGGGTATTTGAAGATAAAAGTGATCAACAAACATCATTTGATGTATCATTATTTGAACTATATGAGGCTGAATTTAAGCGTCCTTTATCACAAATAGAGTTACAAAGATTAAGTGATTGGATGCAACTATATGATCAAAAGTTGATAGGATATGCGCTAAGAGAAGCAATTACATATAATGTTTTGAGTTTTGATTATATAGATAAAATTCTCTCTGTTTGGAAAGAGAATGGTTTAACTGCTGAGAAGTATGAAGAAGGTGATCGTTAATGACAACGGATGAAATATTAGATATCTTAGAAGAAAGGTTTCCAGATGCACATTGTGAATTAGATCATCGAAATCCCTTTGAACTATTAATTGCAGTAGTGTTGTCTGCGCAAACAACAGATGCAGCTGTAAATAAGGTAACACCAGCTTTATTTGAAGCATTTCCTACTCCTGAAAGTTTAGCAAATGCGAATATTGTAAATATAGAGGAGAAGATTAAAAGAATCGGTTTATATCGTACAAAAGCACGTTCTATTCAAACATTAAGTAAATCTTTATTAGAAAAATTTGATGGTGTTGTACCTCAGTCTATGAAAGAACTAACATCATTAGCAGGTGTTGGAAGAAAGACTGCAAATGTAGTAAGAAGTGTATGTTTTGATATTCCTGCCATAGCAGTAGATACACATGTTGACCGTATTTCCAAACGTTTAGGTCTAGCAAAAGTATATGATAGTGTAGAAGTTGTTGAAAAGAAATTAAAAAGAAAATTAAAAAGAGAACGTTGGAATAAAGCGCATCATTTATTTATCTTTTTTGGTAGATACCAATGCACTGCAAGAAATCCACAATGTGATGGGTGTAAGTTTCATTCATTTTGTAAAAAAGATAAACTAGATAAATATAAACAATCTTTGCAAGGATAAATATATACGTAATTAACTCTTTTTTAATAAAAAGACAAGTGTTTGTGATAGATAAATAGTCCTTAACACTAAAAAAACGTGTTTTCGCTTTTAAATAAAGTTAACACGTTTTTTTATGCTGTTATTTAAACAACCAAATCTGCTATAAGCTGATTAACCATATATATTACTAGATTTTGATTTTTTAGAAGATGATTCCCTTACTGATGATTTAAGTTTTGGAAGACTTGGAGAAGATCAACCTTAATACACGGCTACAAATAAAATAGTAAAAGCGAAATGCTAGAGATAAATATGAAATAACGAAGATTTTCGACGAGTTAAAGAAAAAGTAGTGAAGTTATCGGGATGTGTAGTTGATAAAGAGATTTTAGGGAATCATAATATTTTTTCAAAACTATTATTTGAAATACATTCACAATTATCATATAAATGTATTTAAACTAGGATATAATGTACAAGTAGGTGTAAATTATAGCTTTTAAATATATGATTAGTAAAGCGTAACAACAAAAGATATATAATACAACTTTTATAATCATTTAGATAAAAAAAAAGAAACAAAAAACTAATGCTAAAAATCAATTTAGCTTTTTCATAATTTAAAATAAAGAGTCACAATATGTATTATAAAATAGCTCAAATAGTAGTTTTTTACTGTGTTTGAAAAATAGCCATATCATTGAAATTAATCAAAATGTAATATAAATAGGTGTGACTTTCAGAGAAATTTTAAACTCTCTTACTAGTCACAACCCTTAGTTTAACTATTGATTTTGCTGAGTTGTATTTGGTTTTGTTTGTGATTGATCTTGATTTTGCTGGATGTTATTCTGATTTTGCAGGCTGTTATTTTGGTTTTGTTGAGTGTTATTTTGATTTTGGTTAAATTGATCGCCAATATTTGTTCCATTTGATTCATTATGCTGTTCAACAGGATTGTTTTTACAATTTGAAATTGCTTCATTTAAACGTTGTGTTGCAGCATCTAATTCCTCTTGAGTCGCTTTTTGATTTGCTAGTAAAGTATTTGCTTGATTAATTGCATCATTTAATGCAGCAACTGCTTCAGCTTTATATTTTGCAGTATCTGTATAGCTTCCTGCAATAGATAAAGCTTGTTGTATATTAGATTTATCCGTTTCCACAACTTTTTCTTTTAAACCTTGTACAGCAGATTGTAACGCATTTACGGCTTGCTGGTATTCTTCTTCTGAGATATCACCATTTTCAATTAATTGTTGTACAGTTGCAATCGCAGCTTGTAATGCTTTTAATGTTTCTTCCGAATATTTAGAAGTATCAACTTTTTCTTTTGCAGATGTTAATACTTTTTCTAATTCACCCTTATAATTTTTCATATTGCTAATTGTTTCAGGGTTATTTTTAGCAGCATTTGCTAAATCATCAGTTTTAATATAACCTCCACCATAGGAACTAAGCCCTCCAGGATTTTGAATTTTACCGGTTCCAGAAGAGATATTGTCTAAGATATAGCGGTTAATTTGTCCTGGTATATTTTTGCTTTGAATATAAGAGTCAAGAACTGTATATCCTTGAACATATTCATCAAAACCAGTCCAAGTTGCAATTGTATATTTATTTGTATAGTTAATCATCCAAACATCCTGTGCTCCACCACCTTGTTCACTAGGCCAATCAGATGTACCAGTTTTACCATATACTGCATAATTTGCACCTGCAAATGCAATACCAGCATATGTGTAGTTTTTATATTCACCATTTATTGATTCATATAGTACATCATTTACCATGTAGGCAGCGGCAGAACTAATAACTTGTCGCTTTTCAGGATTATTTGTATATGTTTTACTTCCATCTTTTAACTCTACAGAACGAACTAAATGAGGAGTGATATATGTTCCATTATTCGCAAATGTAGCATAAGCAGTAGCCATTTGCATTGGAGAAGCAGCCATATTTGTAGCTCCAATAGAATATTGATAATCTAATTGTTCAGCAACACTGCTACTAAACCCTAAATCTTTTAAATACTGAATGATTTCATTATTTCCCATTTCATCCATTGCGGTTAACATTGCACTAACTGCTGTTGTATTTCTAGAATCTGCAAGAGCACGAGCAATCGACATTTTTCCTTTATATTGGGAATCATGGTTTACAATAGTATGTGTTGCGACAGATAATTTCTTATCATTCACAATATGTGAAGTAGCCCAACCAGAGTTTTCAAACACTAACGCATACGGTAAGATTGGCTTCATTGTAGATCCTGGTTTATGCGTATCTACCATCGCTCGATTACGATAACTACTTGGTGAAGATTCATCATTAAAACCTGGACTAAATGCACGTATTTCACCAGTTTCATTATCTAACACAATAGATGCATACTGATAATAAGGGTTATCAGGGAAAGAAACAACTTCTCCATTTGTAATAGAATTCATTTGATCCTGCAAGTTTGTATCAATAGAAGTATAGATTTTCATTGAAGTTGTTGCGGGGTCTAAACCGGTTAATGTTGCAGCTTCTTTTACAGCTTCATCAATTTGCCTTTGATACTTATTTGTTTGTGTATTTTTTTCACCATCTAATTGGAAAGAAAGAGAAGTTGATTTTGCAAGTTTGTATTCACTTTCTGTGATATATCCATGATTTAGCATTTGATCTAATGTTTGATTACGTCTTATCATAGCATTTTCATAAAAATCAATTTCCCCTGATTTGTTATTCACATATCCATAATATGGATTGTTTAAGTATGGCGCATTGATGACCCCTGCTAAAAATGCACTTTCACTTAAGTTTAATTCTTCTACGTCTTTTCCAAAATAGTATTGTGCACCACGTTGAATACCACGGGCATTTCCACCAAAGTTAATTTTATTTAAATAGTTAACTAAAATATCTTTTTTATCCATTTTACTTTCTAAACGAAGACTTAAATAAATTTCTTGAATTTTATGTTCAATAGATTCTAATGCAGTAAAAGTTTGACCGTTTTCTTTCGCAGCATCTTCCATTGGTTTGATAATGAAGTTATCAATTGTTTGCATGGTTAGAGTTGAACCACCTTGTGATAAATTTTGATTGCGAATATTTGAAATTGCACTAGAAATAAATCTAGGCAAGTCAAATCCTTGATGACTAAAAAAACGTGAATCTTCAATCGCAAGGAAGGCATCAATTGTTACTTGTGGAAGTTGTTCGTATTTAATCAACTCTCTACTTTCAGTACCGTATTCTCCAATTTTTTTATTATCTATGGAATACACTTCTGTAGGTGTTGTATTCACAATGACATCTTTTAATTTTGCATCAGTAGCAGCAACTTTCGCAATAATTTTACTTAATAGAAAAAAACCACTGACACTTCCTAATAAGATTAAGCATAAAAATACAATTAATAATCGATCAAATATTTTTCTACGTGTGCTCATAGTTTTTTCTTTTTTTGCCTTTTTTTGATGCTTAGGTTTATTTTCCATAATTATTCTCCTCCTTGAAATATAAAGTATCTACATTTTCTAAGTAACATAAACGTGGTTGAAAGCTTTGACGTATAAGGGAACCATATTGTTGTACTTGTGCATAAGAAATAGATTGACGTTCTCCATTTTCATATAGCTCTATCATAATACCTGCATCGATTAAATATGTTTCATTAAATCTTGTAAACCTTATAATGAAAAAACCGATACCTCCATGAAGTAATACTTTTTTTAAATGTTGAATTTGGTGAGGGTGGATACTTCTGAAAGTAAGAGCAGTAGCAGAATGAGTTTCTTTTGCTTCAAAATCAATCGCTTTACCACGATAAATGCCGTTGTAATCAGTAGTACTTGGTGTTTTATAGTAAGCTTCTACGATTTTAGCTGCATTACGTGCAGGATAGTCTACCTTTACTACTTGTATAGGAGTTGGTTTTTTATGTATCAAAGCACGATTATGCATAGCATAATATGTATTACTGTCATTTAAGTCTTTTTCTAAAGACATACCTCTTCCAGTATGATTAATTTTTGGTTGACTGGGTTTGGTGAGGGTATTTTTTTTATTTGGATATCCTATCACTTGTATCACCAAGGTTATTATACAATAAATTTAATAAAAAGTGTAGAACAGAATGTGATATGAAATATACTTATAATTTATCGCCTAAGATTATAAAAAAATAACGGATAGAAATTAATCGAAATATGAAAAAGGACTTGCTTTTTTTTAGTTTTTTTGAGAAACTATTGATATGGAAGGTGACTCTAATGGAAAATAGATTTAAGTTGAAGGTTGAAGATGTATTAAATAAGCAATTTAATATAGATTTTAAAGGGTATTCTTCTATGGAAGTAGATGAATTTCTTGACTTAGTAATAAACGATTATCAAGAGTATGATGCGATGATTAAACAATTAGGTGATCATCTTCAAGAATATGAACGCCAAATTGCTTCATTAAAAGCTCGAGTAGTAGAGTTAGAAGGAAAGCAAGAGGTAAATGATACAGCTAGTTCACTTCCTAATAATGTGGATATTTTGAAGCGTTTAACACGTTTAGAAAATGCTGTATTTGGAAAAATTGAAGAATAGATTTTATTGCGGCAGTCGCTGGTATATTTACTAGAGGAAAGTCCATGCTCGCACAATCTGTGATGATTGTAGTGTTTGTGCTGGATGAAGACATAAATCCAGGCAATATGTATTGACGGCTGAAGAATACCTAAGGTTATATAACTATGGTTTACTTCTTTAAAAGTGCCACAGAGACGAGCTCAAAAGGAAACTTTTGAGGTGGAACGGGTAAACCCCACAAGCGAGAAACCCAAATTTGGTAGGGGAATCTGATGGAGGCAAAACGAAGCCATCCTAGGAACATCATAAGATGTAGATAAATGACTGCCACTCTTTATAGAGTACAGAACATGGCTTATGCAATAGAATCAAAAAAGCAGGAATTTTTCTGCTTTTTTCTTAATATAAGTATATAGATGAATGTGTAGGAAATACTATTAATATTTCTAAGAAAAATTAAAAACTCTGATAAATATGAAAAAAGTAAAAAAATCTAAAAAAATTTTACATTTTATAAATAGATTGGTATAATGATACTGATTGTGTGGAATGTATAAATTTAGATAAAATGCAAAGAAAGTTAAATGAGGTATTGCCATGGAAGAAATTGGAAAATTATTAAAAGAGAAACGAGAAACTTTAGGTTTAAGTATAGAGGATGTTAGTGAAAGAACAAGGTTAACACCAAAACATATTAAGGCATTAGAACAGGGAGAACTTTCTTTTTTTCGTGAAGACCTTTCTTATTTAAGATATTTTGTGAAATCATATTGTGATGTAGTGGGATTAGATTTTGAAGATTTGAAAGATAAATTACGTCAAGATATTCATGACTATACTACTTCGTTCATAGTGAATACAGAATTATCACATCAAGAAATGGAAAGAAACATTGCAAATAGTGAAAAATTAAGTAATGTAAAGACGAAAAGGAAGAAAATGAAGGTGAAAAAACCTGATTTTTCAATTGTTTCCTTATTTGCGATTATCACTGTGGTAATAGTTGTTATATTATGTGCTTTTCTCTTGTATATTCGATCAAATAAAGATAAAAATACAATATCAGAAAATCGTCCAATAGCTCCAGTACAAGAAGAACAGGGTGAAAATGAAGCATTAATTAACGAGAAACCAAGTGAAGAAGAAACAAAAGAGGAAGAAAAGAAGGAATTAGAGATTACACAAGGCGAAGATGTGAAGCATTTTACATTAAATAATTTAAAAGAAGGTGACAAAATAACAGTTGAAACTACATTTAATGGAAGTAGTTCAGGTTATAGTGTGACTGTATTAGATGGAAGTAAAAGTGAAGTGTTCAATGACAAGATTTATCAATATCAAGAAACAGCAAATACAGAATTAACAGTGAAAAAAGGGATGAAATTCAATGTATATGTAGGATGTATGGTGCAAACTGAAATTAAAATTAATGGCAAGGCTGTGAAGGTAGATAATTCAGTGAACTTCACTACTTATCCTGGATATTGTCCTTCCAATACATTAGAATTCTCAGTGGGTGATCTTAATGAATCTTCCAAATAAATTATCACTTTTTCGTATTATTTTAGTTCCAATCATTGCATGGATTTATTTGTATGTTGATTTAGGAAGTGTTGATGTTGTTTTAGGAAATGTAACAATCACTTATAGATTTAGTTCGCTTATCGTTTTCGTATTATTTATTGTAGCTAGTATTACGGATTATTTAGATGGAAAGATTGCAAGAAGTAGAAATCTAATTACTTCATTTGGAAAATTTATTGATCCAATTGCTGATAAATTATTAGTAAACACAATGTTTATTTTGTTCGCATTGAACAATCTTGTTCCAATAATTTTAGTTCTTTGTATGATCTGGCGAGATATGGTTGTTGATGGGTTAAGAATGAGTGCAAGCTCTAAAGGGAATGTTGTTGCAGCAAATGGTTTAGGAAAACTTAAGACAGTTTTACAAATGAGCGCGATTAGTGTATTATTATTAAATAATTGGCCGTTTATATATATTGGAATACCCTTTGATCAAATTTTATTTTGGATGGCAGCTATAGTATCTATTATTAGTGGGATAGATTATTTTCTAAAGTTAA
>CAJFOG010000208.1 GCA_904395785.1 uncultured Eubacterium sp.
TTATAATTTATGGGGTGCTATTTACCCCATGTTATTTAAGACCCCATAGATTGTAAGCCCCACGTTATTTTAGATTACCGAAAAAAGAACATACCTAAGGCATGTTCTTACTCAAATAATGTTTCATTATACATAGAAGATACTTGTTCATCAGATTTTGTATCTATTTGAATATCTTGTATATAAGGAATTCCTTTCAACATATAGTATCCTTCATATTCTTTTCCTTGAGAAGAGAATGTTGCATCTTTACTCATTAAAGAAATATCTTTTATACTTAACTCTTTTATATCTTCTTGAAGGAATGTAATTGTATCATGTAAATGATAAATACCTATGCTTTGAATTTGATATGGTTTTGATTTTAACTTCTTACAAACCATACTACCTTTTGTTGGTCTTCCTGTCATATCTAAATCACTTAATTTTAAGCGTTTGATACCACCTTGTTTTGCCATAATTACAACTTGTGAAGCATCTTGATGTATGATACATGCATCACTTACTTTGTCATCTTGTAAATTCATTGCTTTTACACCTTTTGATTTACAAGAGGTAGCTGGTATTAAAGAGATAGGATAACGTGTAACATATCCATTTACTGAAGCAATTAATATTTCATCACCTTCATAAGCTACCATTGTTGATACTACTTCATCATCATCTAATAACTTCATATTCTGCATTGTTTTATTATTACGTGTGACTTCATATTCTTGTAGTAATGTTTTCTTAATTAAGCCATAACGACTTACAGAAATCATGTAAGCATTTGTTTTAAAGTTTTTAAACATATATGCATTGACAATTTTTTCATCAGCACTCATTTTAATTAATGCATTCATATGGCTACCTATTTCTTTCCATTTTGCTTCTTCTAATGCATAAACAGGTGCATATCCATATGTTCCTTTATTCGTAAAAAATATCATTGTGTGCATCGTATTTGCTTGTTGATATCCAACAAGTTCATCACCTTCTTTTAAACCTGTTAAGCTATCACTTCCTGCTCCATAACTACGTAAAGAAACTCGTTTCATATAACCATCTTTAGATAAAGTTACCATCACTTGTTCTTGCGCAATCATAGCTGTTTTATCAATTACAATTTCTTCTATTTCAGATTCAATGGATGTTAAACGTTGTACAGGAAATTGTTTTTTCACTTCTTTTAGTTCACGGATCATCACTTGTCTTAACTTTTTAGGATTTGTCAAAATTTCTTGTAATTCCGCTATTTCCTTTTGTAAAGTATCAAACTCTTCATTTAATAAAGTAACATCTGTATTTGATAAACGATATAAACGCATTGTCACAATGGCTTCTGCTTGAACATCACTAAACGCAAATGCTTGCATAATTTGTTGCTTTGCATCTGCCTTATCTTTACTAGCACGAATTAATCCTTCTAAAATATGACAACGTGTTGATTTTTTATCTAAATCGTATTGACTACGTCTTTCAATGACTTCTTTACGATGTGCAATAAATGCATCTAACATTGCCGCAAGTCCCATTTGTACTGGACGTTTGTTCACAATCGCAATGACATTATAATTATAGGATACTTGTAAATCCGTATGTTTATATAAATAATTTAAGATTTGTTGTGCATCTGCATCTTTTTTCACATCTACTACAACACGTAATCCATTACGATCACTTTCATCACGTACATCTAATATCCCATCTATTTTTTTATTCAGACGAATATCATCCATCTTTTTTACCATATTGCTTTTTACAACTTCATATGGAATTTCATGAATAATAATTTGTTGAATCGTTTTTGTTTGTTCAATACTTATTTTACCACGAATGATAATACGACCTTTTCCAGTTTCAAAGGCATCTTTAATTCCTTGTTTTCCTTGAACAATTCCTCCTGTAGGAAAATCTGGACCTTGTACATATTCCATTAATTCATCTACACTACATTCAGGTTGTTGAATTCGATGAATACATGCATCAATTGTTTCTTGTAAATTATGTGGTGGTATATTTGTCGCATATCCTGCGGCTATCCCTGTAATTCCATTTACTAATAAGTTCGGATAACGTGCAGGTAATACAGTAGGTTCTAAAGCAGTATCATCAAAGTTGGGTGCCCATTGTACTGTTTCTTTTTCTATATCTTTTAATAAATATTCACTAAGCTTTCCTAAACGTGCTTCTGTATAACGCATTGCAGCAGCTGGATCATCATCAATAGAACCATTATTTCCTTGCATATCAATTTGTGGCGTACGTATTTTCCATTCTTGTGACATACGAACCATCGCATCATATACAGAAGTATCTCCATGTGGGTGATAATTCCCAATAACTAAACCGACTGTCTTCGCAGACTTACGATATGCTTTATCCCATGTATTTCCATCTTCATACATCGCATATAAAATACGACGTTGCACAGGTTTTAGTCCATCTCGTGCATCTGGTAATGCACGATCTTGTATAATATATTTTGAATAGCGTCCAAAACGATCCCCCATAATGTCTTCTAATGTAGAAGATATTACATGTGAGGAAGGTATTGTCATTTCTTGTTTTTTTGTCATAATGTTTCCTCCATTAAGTAATCATCTTCTAACGTAAAGGATACATTTTCTTCTATCCAATCTCTTCTTAAGTTTGCTTTATCCCCCATTAACACAGATACACGTCGTTCTGCAACTACTGCATCATCAATCGTAACTTGAATTAATGTTCTAGTTTCAGGACACATTGTCGTATCCCATAATTGATCTGCATTCATTTCCCCAAGTCCTTTATAACGTTGTAATGTATAGCCTTTAGGGAATGTTTTACGTAATTGATGTAACTCTTCATCTGTCCACGCATAACGTATTTCTTTACCTTTTTGTAATTTATATAATGGTGGTAATGCAATATATACCATCCCTTTTTCAATTAATTCACGCATATAACGGTAAAAAAACGTTAGTAATAAAATTTGAATATGTGCCCCATCTGTATCGGCATCGGTCATGATAATCACTTTATGATAATTTGCATCTTCGGCACGAAAAGAAGCCCCAACCCCTGCTCCTAACGCATGAATAATTGTATTTAACTCCTCATTTTTTTCAATATTAGCAATGCTAGCTTTTTCTGTATTTAATACTTTTCCACGCAACGGTAATATCGCTTGATATTTACTATCACGCCCTTGCTTTGCACTACCACCCGCAGAATCCCCCTCTACTAAATACAATTCTTTTTTTCTAGCATCTTTTGATTCTGCACTTGCTAATTTTCCAGATAGGATTTTTTCTGTTTTTCCCTTACTTTTTCCTTTACGGGCATCTTCTCTTGCACGTCTTGCAGCTTCTCTTGCTAAGCTTGCACGTTGCATTTTTTTAATTAATGCTGTCGCAAGATCTTTATTTTCTTCTAAATAAAAGGATAACTTCTCTGATACAATCGTATCTACTGCATTTTTGGCCTCAGGTGTTCCAAGTTTTCCTTTGGTCTGTCCTTCAAATTGCAATAACTCTTCCGGAATGCTTAATGATAAGATTACAGTTAGTCCTTCTCTTACATCACTACCTTCAAAGTTTTTATCTTTCTCTTTTAAGAACCCATTTTTTCTCGCATACTCATTGAATACTTTTGTAAAAGCACTACGAGCACCAGCTTCATGTGTTCCACCATCTTTTGTACGTACAATATTTACAAAAGAGAACATATTTTCTTGATACTCATCTGTATATTGAAATGCGCAATCTACTTTAATTCCATTTTGCATTCCAGAAAAAGCAACCGGTTGATGGAATACTTGTTTATCTTCATGTAAATATTCCATAAATGCTACTAAACCTTTTTCATAATGATAAACTTCTTCTTTCGTTTTTCCTTCACGATTATCACGTACAATTAAACGAAGACCTTCTAATAAAAATGCATCTTCTTGTGCGCGTTGTGCAATTTGTGAAAAAGAAAATGTTGTCGTTGAAAAAATACTTGCATCAGGTTTAAAACGTACTTTACTACCTGTACGATTTGTTTTTCCTAGTACTTTTAATTCTCCTATGTTTTTTCCACCATTAGAAAATTCCATTTGATAAATTGTACCATTTGTATGCACTGTTACTTCTACCCATTCACATAAGGCATTTACTACACTTGCACCTACCCCATGTAGACCACCACTTGTTTTATAACCTCCTGCGGAAGTAAATTTACCTCCAGCATGAAGTACTGTAAAAATAACTTGTAAAGTAGGTACACCACTTGCATGCATATCACATGGCATTCCCCTACCTCTATCTTCTACAGAAACACTACCATCTTTTTCTAAAGTTATTGTAATTGTATCTCCATGACCATTTAACGCTTCATCAATAGAATTATCTACAATTTCCCAAACTAAATGGTGTAATCCTCTTACATCTGTAGAACCAATGTACATACCTGGACGCTTACGTACAGCATCAAGGCCTTCAAGAATTTGAATCGAACTTCCATCGTATGTCTTGTCTGCCATACTCTCACCTCTTTCTTATAAAGTTGCTTATCTAGTTTATCAAATTCTCCTATATCACGCAATTAAAAAATTAAGTAATATCTTTTAATTCCTTATTTTCTCATCATATTTTTAAGAATAATATCTTATTTTCATATATACTTTTGTTTAAAAAATAAAGGCGCTCATGCGCCCATCCTATTCATTTTTATTCCATATTGAAGCAGTAGTGCTTAGCACCTTTTTCATAATAATCCTATCACTCCTATCATCTTATGTCAATAGGTACTAATCACTATATCATATGTAATATAAACCATAAGACACTTTTTGTTTCTTTATTATTTTGTTTTCATTATGAATATATTACAAACCAATATATTTCTCTATGCAGATATAAAAAATAATGATAAAATGGTTATGTTTTAAATAAAATTGAGGTGAAAAAATGAATTTATTAATATCGATAGGTATCGGTTATATTCTAGGTTCTATTCCATTTGCGTTAGTCATTGGTAAAGTATTTTATAAAACAGATATACGCAAACATGGAAGTGGAAATTTAGGTGGAACGAATGCTGGGCGTGTATTAGGAAAAAAAGCTGGGATTTCTGTTATTGCTTGTGACGTCTTAAAAGTATTAGTTGCGGTCGCGATTGTATCCTTCTTTGATAAAGAAGCAAGCATATGGGCAGGAGTAGCTGCTGCTTTTGGACACTGCTACCCTGTATTTGCAGGATTTCATGGTGGAAAAGCTGTTGCGACTATGTTTGGGTTTTTATTAAGTACATCTATTTTTACATTTAATAATATTTGGTATGTACTCATTCCATTCATTTGTTTTTTCCTAGTATTATACTTAAGTAAAATGGTTTCTTTATCAAGTATAGTAGCTGCCTTATCAAGTAGTATTTACATTACATGGATGCAAATGGGAAATATCCCTATGATTATTGCTAGTTGGTTACTAACAATCTTAGTAATCTATCGTCATCGTTCAAATATTCAAAAAATCCGCAATGGAAACGAAAATAAAATAACATGGCTATAAAACCATTTTATACTCGTTGTATCTTTTTTATTGTCGGTTTAAGCTTAGTCTCCTTAGGAATTAATATTAATATTGTTAGCGGATTTGGAGTTGGAGGCTGGGATGCTGCACAAATTGGATTTACAAAAAACTTTGGTTTTACCATGGGATTTTGGGTAAATGTACTTGCATTACTATACTTAATAATTAGTGCTTTTATTGAAAAGAAAAGAATAAAAATAGAATGCTTTTTAACTTCCATTGTTTTAGGAATTGGGATAGATTTATGGAGACTTCTTCTTGTGAATATTCAAATTGATCATTCCCATTTTCTATTACAACTTCTTATATTTTTATTGGGAACTACCGTTATTAGTATGGGTGCTGGTTTATACTTTGTAAGTGAATTCCCATTAAATCCTATAGATCATTTACTTATGGTCATCACTAGACATTATCACTGTTCTATCGCTGTTTCAAAATATATTCTAGAAGCAATTGGTGTTTTATTAGCCTTTATCCTATCTGGACCTATTGGTTATGGAACAATCTTAATGCTAATGATATTTGGACCAATGATTCAATACTTTACAAATAAAAGCACAATATTACTACATAAACTAACTAGAATGGACAATTAATTGTTCATTCTTTTTTTATGATAAAACCTTATTTAGATGATTTAATTTAGATGGTTGACTACTATTTTTTTCATCGACCTTTTGTAGGATTATGAATGATCTGTAATATCGTTCTTTATCTTTTACAATTATATTTATCACTTCATCCTATGCACTATTTTATTCTTTTTTCACCATATAGCATTCTCTTTTATTACCACTATAAACAACCTTAAGAGTAAATTAATCACATAATCAATAGTTTTATATGAAATGATTTTCTTTTCTCTAAATAAGATTATTACGTATCGAGAATAGTTCATAAAAAACAAATATTAAATCATCTAATGTTTGTATTTATAATAAAAGATGGATATTCAGTTAGAAATCCACCTATTTAAGTTGCCTTATAAAATTTTTGTTGTCCACTGTTCAAGGTTCCATACTTCATCTACTAAACCATGATAAAAATCAGGATCATGTGATACTAAAAGAATTGTACCTTTATATTCTTGTAAAGCACGTTTTAATTCATCTTTCGCATCTACATCTAAGTGGTTTGTAGGCTCATCTAAAACTAACACGTTATGTGGTTGATTCATAATAACACATAATCTTACTTTTGCTTGTTCTCCACCACTTAATACGCATACACCAGATTCTATATGATCTGTAGTTAAACCACACTTTGCAAGTGCTGCACGTACTTCTCCATTTGTATATGCAGGATAAAACTTCCAGAAGTAATCTAATGCACTTTCAGAACTAGCAATCGTTTCTTGTTCAAAAAAGCCAATTTCTGCATATGGATCAACATCTACACTACCTTCTACACTAGGAATCATACCCATTAATGTTTTTAATAGTGTTGTTTTTCCTAATCCATTCACACCTTTAATCGCAACTTTTTTATTTCTCTCTAATTGTAACGACATTGGTTTTGTCAATGGCTCATCATATCCTATTACTAAATCTTGCGCATCAAACACAACACGTCCGCTTGCTCTAGAGCTCTGAAATAAAAAACTTGGTTTTACTTTTTCTTTTGGCTTACTCAATAATTCCATCTTATCTAATTTTTTCTGCCTTGAATGTGCCATGTTTCTAGTTGCTACTCTTGCTTTATTACGTGCAATAAAATCTTCTAAATCTTCTATTTCTTTTTGTTGTTTTGCATACGCTGCTTCCATTTGACGTTTCTTTAATGCATATTGCTCTTCAAAATAGTGATAATCTCCTACATAACGTGTTAACATACAATTTTCTACATGATAGATAATATTTACTACTTGATTTAAAAATGGTATTTCGTGTGATACTAGAATAAACGCATTTTCATAATTACGTAAAAACTCTGTTAACCATGTAATATGTTCTTCATCTAAATAGTTTGTAGGCTCATCTAAAATAAGAATCATTGGATTTTCTAATAATAATTTACATAATAATACTTTTGTACGTTGTCCTCCTGAAAGCATACTTACATCTTTATCTAGACCTAAATCTAATAAACCTAACCCTGATGCTACCTCGTTAATTTTCGCATCAATCATGTAAAACCCACTATGTTCTAGTATATCTTGAATTTCTCCTACCTCTTCCATATAGTGGTTCATTTCTTCTTCGCTACAATCACACATCTTATCATACATCTCTAACATTTCTTTTTCTAACTGGAATAAATGCTGAAATGCATCTTGTAGTACTTCTTTGATAGTTTTTCCTTTTTCTAAAACTGTATGTTGGTCTAAATATCCTACAGTAATACGATTACACCACGCTACTTTTCCTTCTTCTGGTGCTAATTTTCCTGTAATAATATTTAAAAATGTAGACTTTCCTTCTCCGTTCGCCCCAACAAGTGCCACGTGTTCACCTTTTAATAAACGAAAAGAGACATCTTCTAATATTTGTCTTCCTCCAAAACTATGAGAGACATTTGATACTGTTAAAATGCTCATAAATATTCCTCCATAAATTCATAAAAATCTTATATCATTTGTAGATACTTTACATAAATTTGACATGGATTATGTTCATCCCATAATGTTTCTATACATTCAAATTCATAAAATCTATTTGTCATATCATATTCTTTATAAATACCTTTTTTTCACTGTTTTTACTTATATGAATTTAAAATTATTTTTAACTGCATAATCTTCTACACTATGAACTAACCTTTTACCTATTTGTAATCTATGGTATTGTTTTTTTACTCCCATTACATATATTTCTAAAGTAGCATTTCCTGTTTGTTTCAATACAATGCATCCAATAGGTCTTTCATCTTCAAAATAAGCCCAAACTAATAAATTTTTACTATTTTGTATATACGTATTGGTAGATTGTGCCATACCAAATCATTCTGGTAAATCTAATAAAATATCTTTTACTAAATTAGCTTTCTCATCTTGCTCTATAATTTTTTTTATATTCATTTTCTTCTCCTTTCACTGTAGAAAAAGCAGAAATTGTATACCAAGATTTCTGCTTTTTTAAAACAATTATTGATTATGAATTTTATGAATAATTTCTTCGATACGATTTCCTCTTTCTAATGCATCATCGATGAAGAAGTGTAATTCAGGAACTTTACGCATTTTTAATCGTTTCGCAAGTTCGCTACGAATAAACCCTTTACTGCGGTTTAATCCTTTCATTCCTGCTTCTTCTCTTGGCTTTTGACCTAAAAATGATACATAGATTTTCGCAATTGATAAATCGTTAGTTACTGTTACATCAGTAATTGTAATAAATCCGATTTTGGGATCTTTTAACTGGAATTGAATAATTTCAGAAACTTCTTTTTGAATAATTCCAGCTATTTTTTCTGCTTTTACTGTCATGTTATCACCTTATTCTTATGCTGGATCAACTTGTTGATCTTCATATGCTTCAATAATATCTCCTTCTTTGATATCATTGTAGTTTTCAATCGTAATACCACATTCAAATCCTGATTGTACTTCTTTCGCATCGTTTTGGAATCGTTTTAAAGAACCTAATTTTCCTGTGTATACAACAACCCCTTCACGAATTAAACGTACACCACATTCTTTACGAATGCATCCATCAACCACCATACAACCAGCAATCGTACCAATTTTACTTACTTTATATGTTTGACGAACTTCTGCTTGTCCAATAACTACTTCTTCATATACTGGTGCAAGCATACCTTTCATTGCACTTTCCATTTCTTCTAATGCTTTATAAATAATGTTATGAAGACGAATATCTACACCTTCTTCTTCTGCTTTTTTACGAACCATTGCACTTGGGCGTACATTAAATCCATAAATTACCGCATGAGAAGCACTTGCAAGCATAATATCAGATTCTGTAATCGCACCTGCTGTAGAACGGATGACATTAACACGTACACCATCTACATCAATTTTTTCCATACTTGCTTTGACAGCTTCCGCAGAACCTTGTACATCTGCTTTAATGATGACATTTACATCTTGCACTTCACCTTCTTCAATTTGACGTGCTAAGTCATCTAAAGACATTGCGCTAGATACACTGCGTTCTTGTTCAATTTTTTTGTTTAAACGAGTTTCCGCAATTTGACGTGCTTTCTTCTCAGAATCAAATGCTTTAAAGATATCACCAGCTACTGGTACATCATTTAATCCAATAATTTCTACTGGTGTTGAAGGTGATGCTTCTTTCATTTCACGTCCACGATCATCTGTCATTTTACGCACACGACCAAATACAGTACCAACTACTAACGCATCTCCTGTACGTAATGTTCCCCCTTGTACAAGTAATGTCGTAACAGGTCCTCTACCTTTATCTAGTTTTGCTTCGATTACTGTACCTGTTGCCATTTTATTAGGGTTTGCTCTAAAGTTTTCAACTTCCGCAACAATTAAGATTGTTTCTAATAATTCTTGTACTCCTGTACCAAATTTAGCAGATACATCAGCATAAATTGTATCTCCACCCCACTCTTCAGGCATTAACCCTAAATCACTCATTTCAGCCATGACACGATCTCTATTTGCACCTGGTTTATCTATTTTGTTTACCGCTACGATAACAGGTACTCCAGCAGCTTTCGCATGGTCAATCGCTTCTTTTGTTTGTGGCATCACTCCATCATCAGCCGCAACAACAATAATAGCTAAATCTGTTACTTTTGCTCCACGTGCACGCATTGCTGTAAACGCCTCATGCCCTGGTGTATCTAAAAATGTTACTTTTTTTCCTTTTACAGATACTTGGTATGCACCAATGTGCTGTGTAATCCCACCAAATTCTCCAGCAGTAACATTCGCTTTACGAATTGTATCTAACAATGTTGTCTTCCCATGGTCAACATGTCCCATGATTGTTACAACAGCAGGACGTTCCATTAAACTTTCTTCATCGTCTTCTTCATTGTTAATTTGTTCTTCAAAATCACTTTCTTCAATGATGATTTCTTTATGGCATTCTACATTCCATTCCATACAAACTAACTCAATCGTTTCATCATCTAAAATAGAGTTAATTGTCACCATTGTTCCCATCATGAATAATAATTTAATAATATCACTTGCATTGCGATTCAGTTTATCAGCTAAATCACCAACAGTTAAAGGGCCACTATACGTAATTTCTGTTACCTCTTCACGCTGGTTACGTGGAGTAAAGTCCTTTCTTTTATTGTTCCCTTTTTTTGCATTTCCTTTTTTCTGTTGTCTTGCCATATAATCACCTAACCTTTCAAGCAAGTATAAAGTTTTTGTGCAAATCCTTTATCTAATATCGCAATTGATTTCCTATTTTCTCTACCAATTGCTTGGTTTAATTCTTGTGCATTCATAAATACATAAGGTACTTCATAATAATGACATTTATTTAATAATTTTTGTTTTCCATTTTCCCCCATATCATCCGCAAGAATCATTAAATAGGTTTGTTTTGCACATAGTTTTTTCATTGCTGTTTCCCCGCTTACAACTTGTCTAGCTCTACATGCCAAACCTAACAATCCCATGACGTTATGCATTTTGAAACCTTTCAATCAATGCTACATACACTTCTTCAGGAATTTCACACTCTAATGAACGAGCAAGTGCTTTTTTCTTTTTCGCCATTTCCACAGCCTCTACACTTTTTTTCAAATATGCCCCACGTCCATTACGTTTTCCTGTCTCATCAATTTCAATTGTACCTTCTGGTGTACGCACAACACGAATTAATTCTTTTTTTGGAAGACTTTCATTTGTCGCAACACATTTACGCATCGGAATCTTTCTCATAAAAGTTGCCTCCTTATTTATTCTTCATAGTATTTATCATACTCATCAAAATCAATTTCATCATGAATCCAATCATTTTCTTCTTCTTCACGTTGTGCTCTTTCAATTTCTTCAAGCTCTTCTTGTGAATAAATTGGCTTCATTTCATATTCTTTCTTATTAAAGTCAAATGTAGCTTTTCTTGGTTCTTCTTCTTTCTTCACTTTTGGTTTTACATTTGAAACTTCTTGTTTTACACTTGCATCAGCCAATGTTTCAAATTTAGAAGTAAATTCCTGTTTTTCTTTTAAATTAATTCCTTCTACACGTTGTTTTTCTTTTACTAAGCGTGCAGCTTTTTCTAAATCACTTTCTTCATGCTCATTTGTTTCAACAATTTCTTCTTCCATTTCTACAAAATCATCATTTGTTTCAAATATAACACCAGCATCTTCAATACTTACTGCTTCCTCTTGATTTGCTGCTTCAAAAATTTCTTGTTGAGCTGCTGCTTTTTCAGCTTCTTGACGCGCCAAGAACTCTTCACGTTGTTTTAAAGCAATAGCTTTCCAATCAATCCCCTGTGCTTCAATGTCACTTGCAGCCTTAATATCAATTTTGCTTCCAGTTAATTTAACTGCTAAACGAGCATTTTTACCGCGTTTTCCAATCGCTAAAGAAAGTTGTTGATCCGCTACAATAACTAATAACCCTCCTTTACGATCTTCACTTGGAATAACTGCTAATACTTCTGCTGGGGCTAATGCATTTTTAATAAGTTCTGTTACATCATCATTCCATTCAAAAATATCGATTTTTTCTCCACCTAATTCATCAATAACAACTTGTACACGTTGCCCTTTAGGTCCAATACATGCACCAATTGGATCAATATTTTCATTACGTGAATATACAGCCATTTTTGTACGTTCTCCTGCTTCACGCGCAATCGCACGAATTTCAATAATTCCTTGATAAATTTCAGGAACTTCTTTTTCAAATAAACGTTTTACTAATGTTGCATCAGCTCTTGAAACAAGTACTTGTGCACCTTTTGTTTCTTTATTAACTTCTGTTATCACAACACGAATACGTTCACCTTCACGATATTGTTCATTTGGAATTTGTTGATTTTTAGGCATCATTGCTAAAGTTTTACCAATATTTACAATACAGAATTTTTCTTCTACAGATTCAATCGTACCGATGACCATTTCTTCAACTTTGTCACAGTATTCTTCATATACAACTAACTTTTCTGCTTCACGAATCTTTTGTTTCATTACGTTTTTCGCTAAAATAACCGCTGCACGTCCAAAGTCTTTAATATCAACTTCTTCTTCAACAAAATCTCCAAGTTCTAAATTTTGGTTAACTCTTTTTGCATCTTCTAATGAGATTTCTAACTCATCATCTTCTACATTTTCTACAACTTGACGCTGTTGATATACTTTAATATTACCACTAGCATTATTTACATCTACTCGTACTAATGCATCAGGAATTTCAATATGTTTACGATAAGCTTTTGATAATGCTTCTTGTAATGCTTCCACAATAATTTCTTTAGACAACTTACGATCACTTTCAATCGCTTGCATTGCTGTCACTAAATCATCTAACTTCAACTTCATTTTAAGATATTCCTTTCTTTAAATCTTAACAGACAAACGAATCATAGAAATATTTTCCATTTCTATTTGTATTTTTTTCTTTACTGCTTTTGCCATATAATCTATATAAACTACGTCATTTTCAAATGCTGTAAGTGTTCCTTTTACTTCATCTAATCCAGCCTTAGGATTACGTAATTTTACATATACAAATTTACCAACAGCATCTAAAATTTGTTCTTTATTACGTAGTTCACGCTCTGCTCCTGGTGAACAAACTTCTAAAAAGTACTCACTAGCAATCATATCTTTTTCATCTAACAGTTCACTAATTTTTTCAGACATTTCTGCACAAGTATCAATATCCATACTTCCATCATTGCGCATAATCGCAATTTGCAAAATACGACTTTTACCTTCTTGTTGCCATAAAACATCATATAAAACGATGCCTTCTTTTTCTAAAAGAGGGCTAATCAATTCTTTGATTTTCGTCAATTGATCCATAATCTTCTCCTTTATAACATAATGAAGGAGTGGGCATAACCCACTCCAATTGAAGTATGTGTCATTACTATAACATATTTTATAAAAAACTGCAACATTCTCTCATCATTTTTCATAAAACAATACGCATACACATAAAAAAACCGGATTTCCGGTTTCTTTCTTACTTCTCAACAACAGTTCTACCGTTGTATTGACCACATTCACACATTTTGTGTGGTACTTTGTATTCACCGCAAGCTGGACATTTTACTAATGTCGGTGCAGCTAACTTATAGTGAGTTCTACGTTTTGCTTTTCTAGTTTTTGAATTACGTCTTTGCTGAACAGCCATGTTAGCACCTCCTACTTAATCTTCCAATTTGAATTCTTTCAACTTTGCTAAACGAGGATCTATGTCTTTCTTTTCAGCCTTAACATAGTCTTCCTCTTTGACAACTTCCCAACCGTTACCTTTAGGATACTCTTTCAGGTCCTCACTAACTACTTTTAAAGGAACTTCCATCAGTATCAATTGAAAGACTACCGGCAATAACTCTACGACATCACCTTTTACTTCATGAATATCTTCATCTTCCACTTTCGCAAAAGAGAAAACTTCTAAAGATTTTGTGTGGAAATCATATTCTACATCCGCAAGGGTTATAGAACAAGGCACGATCATCACGCCTTCAATATCCAGATCGGCAAATACGCGCTCACTGGCTGTATCGTAATGAATATTTCCTGATACCGTAACATCCTGTAATCCTCTGATTTGATGCATTTTCGCAAATACCGCAGGGTCAAAATCAATTGACTCATTGATATCAATTGTACAATTTTTCGCCCGTAATAATTGAGTCCTTGACCATTTCAAAAGAATCACCTCGTTGTCTAACCTATCCTATTATAAGGAAATTGGACTATAAAGTCAATATATTTCTCATTTTCCCTCTACTAGGCTATATAATTAAACCACAAAACGAATTTGAAAGAAAGTCTTTTTCTTAATTTTCTCACTTTTTTGTATTCTTACAATATTTTTTTACTTGTTATTCTATAATTATCATTATAAATACAATGATTTTATTACATTATATTTATAATTTATGATCGTTAAACCACCCTAATACACATAGATATACATCTTCTTTTCCATCATCAAACAAAATTTCATGACGCCCTTGGGAAAATAATTTCGCCTCTACATATTGATAACCTCTTTTTTTCATGGCATTTACCGCTTGTAGAAATTTTTGTTGATTTTGGATACATGGGTCATTTTCTCCTGCAATAAACAAAATAGGTAAGTTTGGATGTTGTACTTGCTGTTTCATTGGTTGATATACACGATGCAACATAGAAAATAACGTATGAAATGCTTGTAAGCTAAAGATAAAACCACAGCGACTATCACGATTAAAAGCTTTAACTACCTCTTGATTTTTCGCAAGCCATCTATTTTCTAAAGTAGAGTCTTGAAACTTCTTATCAAACGATCCAAATGCTACTTGCTGTATCCATTGACTTTGATAACGTTTTCCTTTAAACAAACGCAAACACTTCACAATATAAGTACCTAATAAAGCAAAATTTTGTTTAGAAGGAGAACCACAAATTATTAATCCTGATAATTCTGTATCATATGTACGACAATATTCTCTTACAACCAAACTTCCCATACTATGACCAATCATATAAAGTGGTAAATTTGGATGTTTTTTCTTTAATGCTTTTGTAACTTCATATGTATCCTTTACTAATGCATTTACATCATCTGTATAAAAATAACCTAAATCTTCTTTTTGTTTAATACTACCCCCATGCCCTCTATGATCATGTATACAAACAATATACCCATTTTTTGCTAATGTTTGCATAAACGATACATAGCGGTATTTATGTTCCGCCATCCCATGAACAATTTGAATAATCCCTTTAGGATGTTCATCTAAAATTTCATAAACGGATAAATTTAATTGCTGATCATAACTTTTTACTGTCCACTGTAACTCCTTCATATTATAACCTCCACTATTATCCTAACATAAAATATAGAAATTACAAACATAGATTCTTTCCCTTTTGATATATTAATGGTATACTTACTCAAAAAAGGAGTGTATTACATGAAAGCCTGTGGAATTATTACAGAATATAATCCATTTCATAATGGACATATGTATCATATTGAACAAGCAAGAAAACTTACAAATTGTGATGTATTGATTGCAGTTATGTCTGGAAATTTTGTGCAACGTGGTGAACCTGCAATCGTTGATAAATGGATACGTGCAAGTTATGCAATTCAACATGGAGTTGATCTTGTGATTGAACTTCCCTTTCCTTATGCTGTACAAAGTGCTGACTACTTTGCGAAAGGTGCTATACAATGTTTACAATTAGCAAATGTAAGTGATCTTGTTTTTGGAAGTGAAACAAATAATCTTGCCCGATTAAAAGATATTGTATCTAGTACAAATATCCAAACTGCAAAAGATATATCATTTGCAGCAAATTTTGCACAACATCATACATCATTTTTAAGTAACGATATACTTGGAGTAAGTTATTTAAAAGCATTAGAAAATACAAATATTCAGCCACATACTATACAGCGTACAAATCAATACCACGATACTTCTTTACAACAATCAATTGCTAGTGCTAGTGCAATTCGTAAAGGAGTTTTAGAACGTCAAGATATTTCTCACACAACGGTTATGGCCGATGTTTTACATAATAAACATGCATATGAACATTATTATCCCTTAATTCAACATATTCTACAAACTACTCCTGCTTCAACACTTCAAGAATACTTCCTAATGGATGAAGGAATCCAACATCAAATGATTCGTCATTCTTTTACATGCCAAACTTTACAAGAATTTCTTCATACTTGTACATCAAAGCGATATACAAAAAGTAGAATACAACGTACATTAATTCATTTGATGACACATACAATAAAACAACAAATCCAAGACTTACCTCCACTTCAATACTTACGTATACTAGCATTTAATGAAACAGGTAAAAAATATTTATCAAAGTTAAAAAAAGATAACACTCTTATACTCGCATCACGATTTAATCAAATACCAGAATCATACCGTACATTAGAACTACAAGCAACTTGTACATATGCATATCCTCTTTCTGCACAAGAAAAACAAAAAGCCATTCAAAAAGAATGGCGCCATATTATCTATTCTAAATAATCATTGGTGTTATATACACCTTTTTTATAATGTGTACTCATATAAATACGTTTTTGTATCAGAAACAAATTGTCCTTCTTTTACAAATACAAATCCATTTGATTCATAAAACTTCTGTAACTTATCTTTATGTTTTTTCACATCTAAGCGAACACAAGAAACATTTTTTAACCTTCCCATTTCTTTAAAATGATTCAATAATAATGTACCAAAGCCTAAACCTCGATAATCTGGATCCACGCATATTTTATGTAAATACAATGCTTTTCCTTGTGGTTCCTCAGGCCAATAAAGTTCATCTACATCTACCACAAACATCCCGCATACAATATTTCCATCTAAAATTCCTACTTGATAATCTTCAATTTGATATAACTGAGAAAAAGCTTCCCAACTAACCTCACTATAATCCCATTGATGTATATCGTGTGCATCATTAAACGTTACTCTTTTTTTATACATTGATAAAATAGTAGGTAAATCTTGCATGGTTGCAGTTCTAAAATGTAACATGTTCCCCTCCATTTTTATTGAATTACTCTTTCTACTGTACGTACACTATTAATCTTCCTTAAGTTCGCAATTAAACTTTGAAGATGTTCTGCATTTTCGACAATCACTGTCATTTTCGTAACAGTCGTTAATTTATCTGACTCCACAGTTGATTCAACATGTTGTAAACCAGCTTTACATTGTGATACAACAGTTACAATATCACTTAATAAGAAATTACGATCGGTTGAATTGATTACTAATTTTACTTCATAAGTTTTTTGTTGAATTTCTTCATCCCATGATACCTCAATCAAACGATGGTGCTCATGAGCAATATTTGGACAATCTTTACGATGTACCTTTACTCCATTTCCTTTAGAAATATACCCTACGATTTCATCTCCTGGAACTGGAGAACAGCATACAGCTAATGATATTTTCATAGAATCAATACCCTCTACCACAATACCTGTTTTTGAAGGCTTTTTCCTACGTTCAACACGATTATACATTTTCACCAATTCATCATTATCTAATGGAATCGTAGTTTTATGTTTTACCAGTCGCTCTATCACAGAAATCAAAGATACTTGTTTTACTCCAAGTGCATACAACAAGTCAGTATGCGATGTGAAACTTAATTCTTTTGCTACTTGTTCTAAACGTTTTTGATCCATATACACAGTAACATCTAAGCTTCTACGCTTTAACTCTTCCTCTAATAACTCTTCACCTTTTTTCACATCTGATGCTTTTCTTTCTGTTTCTTGTTTTTGAAAAAATGATCGTATTTTATTTCTTGCATGTGCACTTTTTACTACTTTTAACCAATCTTCACTAGGTCCTGGTGATTGATTACTAGTACGTATATTCACAACATCACCTGTTTTTAACTTTGTATTTAACGGCATTAATACTCCATTAATCGTTGCACCAACCGTATGATGTCCAATTTCTGTATGAATACGATATGCAAAATCAATTGGTGTTGCACCATTCGGTAATGCAATTACTTTTCCTTTTGGTGTCATTACATAAACATTAGCCTCAAATATATCTTTTTGAAGTAAATTCATATACTCCATTGCGTCATCATTTACTTCATCACTCATAACGCTAAAATCTTTAAACCAATGTAATTGCTCTTCAATTTCTTTTTGTTGAATTTTTTCACCATTTGTAGACTCTTTATAACGCCAATGCGCTGCAATCCCTTGTTCAGCAACTGCATCCATCGCTTCTGTACGAATTTGAACTTCAAAAATATTACCATCCTCAGCTACGATGGTAGTATGTAAAGATTGATACATATTCACTTTAGGCATTGCGATATAATCTTTAAATCTTCCAGGAATTGGACGATATTTGGCATGAATATAACCTAAGATTTCATAACATGCAGTATCTGAATTCGTCACGATACGAATTGCAAGAAGATCCAAAATTTCTTCAAAACGTTTGTTTTTTGTTTTCATTTTTTTATAAATACTATATAAATGTTTACTTCTACCAAACATCCTATAAGAAATATAATGACTTGTTAATAATGCACTAATATCTTGAATCATATGCTGTACTTGCGCATCACGCTCTGCTTTACGTACTTCGACTAATCTAGCAATTTCATAATATTTATCTTTTTCTAAATATTGAAAGCTTAAATCCTCTAATTCATTTTTAATATCACTAATCCCAAGTCGATGTGCAATTGGTGCATAAACTTCAAGTGTTTCACTCGCTATTTTCTTTTGTTTTTCTGCTGACATATATTGTAATGTACGCATATTATGTAATCGATCCGATAATTTAATTAAAATGACACGTACATCTTTTGCCATCGCAATAAAGATTTTTCGATGATTACTAGCAAGATATTCTTTTTCATCTTTAAACTTTAAAGCTCCTATTTTGGTTACTGATTCTACTAAAGAAGCTACTTCCTCACCAAACAGTGTACTAACATCTTCAAACGTTACATCACAATCTTCTACAACATCATGTAATAATCCTGCTGCAATTGTTTTTGGACCAGTTTTTAACATGGTTAAAATATGTGCAACTTGTATTGCATGAATAATATATGGTTCACCGCTTTTACGAAATTGCCCTTCATGATTTTTTTCAGCATATGCATATGCTTCTTTAATTAAATTGAGATTTTCCTCTTTTTTAATATAAGTTGATACTTCCTGCATCAACTCATCAAATGTTACGACTTTTTTACTAACCATCTCCATCACCCACATTCACGAAAAGGGGATGACTCCCCTTTCTTTTCTTATTCGTATGACATTAAAGAGAAGACTTCATAGTCTTTTAAATGTTCTCTTCCTTTCAAATCTAATAATTCGATTAAAAAGGCACATCCAACAACATCAGCACCCATTTCCTCAACAATGTTAATTGTTGCATTCACAGTACCACCAGTTGCTAATAAATCATCTACAATTAATACTTTTTGCCCTGGTTTAATATCACCTTTATGAATATGAAGTTCATTTGAACCATATTCTAAATCGTATGCAACACTAATTGTTTCACGAGGTAATTTTCCAGGTTTTCTCACAGGAACAAATCCAATTCCTAAACGATAAGCAACAGGACATCCAAAAA
>CAJFOG010000209.1 GCA_904395785.1 uncultured Eubacterium sp.
AGTAACATTACAAGATTTACAAGAACAACTTGCACAATTACCACTAGATCAAGAGGAAGAAAGAATACGTATACAAGAAGAAATACAGCGTATTAAAAAAGCTGCCTATTCCTCTTTAACCGCATGGGATCAAGTATGTATGGCACGAGATCCTAAAAGACCAAAGGCAATGGATTTTATAGGATGTTTATTTGATGATTTTATAGAATTACATGGAGATCGTCTGTTTCAAGATGATCCTGCATGTCAATGTGGTTTGGCTAGTTTTCATGGCTTACCAGTTACGATTATAGCGCAAAGTAAAGGAAAAACGCTAGAGGAAAATATTTACCGTAACTTTGGGATGTTACATCCAGAAGGGTATCGAAAAGCAATTCGTTTAGCGAAACAAGCAGAAAAATTCAAACGACCAATTATTACGTTTGTCGATACTGCTGGCGCATATCCTGGAAAAGGTGCAGAAGAGCGTGGACAAGCAGAAGCAATTGCGAAGTGTTTAGAAGTGTTTTCCCAACTACGTGTTCCAGTCATTGCGATTGTCATTAGTGAAGGGGGAAGTGGAGGTGCACTAGCATTTAGTGTAGCAGATCGTATTTTCATGTTGGAACATGCGATTTACTCTATTTTATCACCAGAAGGGTTTGCGAGTATTTTATGGAAAGATGAAAAACGATGTGAAGAAGCAGCACAATTAATGGAATTAACAAGTGATGATTTATATCGAAAACAAATTGTTGATCAGATTATACAAGAACCACAAGAAGGTGTGCATACAAATTTAGCAGAGGTATGTAAACAATTAGAGGAAGCAATTTATATAGCATTAGAGGAATTATTGAAAAAGAAAGATAAAGTGCTATTAAAAGAGCGCTATGAAAAATTTAGAAGAATGGGTGCGTTATATGAAAACGTGTAAAATAAAAGGTTTTGGTTATGCGAAAGCAAAACGTTTAGTAAAAAATGAAGAGTTACAACAAGTAGTGGATACAAATGATGAATGGATTAAACAAAGAACTGGTATTCATCAACGTTATATTTCAGAAGATGAAAATACAAGTGATTTAGGGGCAAAAGCTGCGATTGATGCATTAAATAAGTCAAATATAAAAAAAGAAGAAGTAGATTTTATTATTGTCGCAACGTTTACCCCTGATCAAATGACACCAAGTACCGCTTGTTTAATTCAAGAAAAATTAGGATTAAATGGACAACAAGTTATGGCATTTGATGTGAATGCAGCATGTAGTGGATTTTTATATGCACTACAAGTAGCACATAGTATGTTAGCTTGTGATCAGGCAAAATGTGCATTAGTGATTGGTGCAGAAGTCATCAGTAAACAACTTAATTGGCAAGATCGAAGTACATGTATTATTTTTGGTGATGGAGCAGGTGCGGTTGTGTTAAAACAAGAAGAAACAACAAATAGAATGTTACACTATGCATGTAGTAAAGGTGATATAGATGGTGTAATTCATAGTGATGCACCACTACCAAGAACTTGTTTTACAGCACAGTCATTACAACCATCTTATATTCATATGGATGGTTCGAAAACATTTCGATTTGCGATATGGGCAATGCATTCAGCGATTCAAGCTGTATTAGAAAAAGCAAATGTGAGCATGGATGATATTGACTACATTGTTCCACATCAAGCAAATGCTCGTATTATTCAAAGTGTATGTCGTATGTATGAGATGAAAGAAGATAAAGTATATATGAATATTGCCCAATATGGGAATACATCAGCAGCAAGTGTTCCTATTGCCTTAGCAGAAATGTGGGAACAAGGAATTTTAAAAGAAGGACAAAATATTATATTGGCAGGATTTGGTGCTGGATTTACATGGGCATCTGCCTATATTGAACTATAATGATAAAGGAGAATTATTATGTTAATTAATGAGCTTTTTAATATTCGTTATCCAATTTTTCAAGGAGCGATGGCAAATATTGCGACTGCAGAATTTGCGGCAGCAGTAAGTAATGCAGGAGGATTAGGTATTATCGCAACAGGTGCAATGGATGCGATGCAAACAAAAGAAGCAATTCGAACTTGTAAATCATTCACTGATAAACCATTTGGGGTAAATGTGATGTTGATGAATCCACATAGTGAAGACATAATGAAAGTCATTTGTGAGGAAAAAGTTGCGTTAGTAACAACAGGTGCTGGAAATCCAGGTCCGTATATTGAGATGTTGAAAGAAAGTGGTTGTAAAATATTTCCAGTAGTTGCAAGTGTTGCCTTAGCAAAACGTCTAGAAAAAGCAGGAGTAGATGGTTTTATTGCGGAAGGAACAGAATCTGGTGGTCATGTCGGAGAAACGACAACAATGGCACTTGTTCCACAAATTGTAGAAGCTGTATCTGTACCAGTAGTTGCAGCAGGTGGGATTGCGAATGGTAGTCAACTAAATGCAGCACTTGCCTTAGGTGCAGTCGGTGTACAAGTTGGAACATGTTTATTATTAGCAGAAGACTGCCCAATTCATGAAGCATATAAAAAAGCAATTCAAAAAGCAAAAGATTTAGATAGTGTTGTAACAGGAAGAAGTGCTGGAGTTCCTGTTCGTGTTTTAAAAAATCAAATGGCTATTACATATTTGAAATTAGAACATGAAGGAGCAAGTAAAGAAGAACTTGAAAAGTTAACATTAGGAGGGTTAAGAAAAGCTGTATTTGAAGGAGATATTCGACATGGATCTGTCATGATGGGACAAGTTGCTGGATTATGTAAGGAAATTCGTCCATTACAAGAAATTTTAGATACACTTGTACAGGATGCGTTTGCACAGCAAAGTGAACTCTTAAGAAAGATGCAGGCGATAGATTATGATCAAATTAAAAAATAAACAATTAAAACTTCCCTTAATTCAAGGTGGTATGGGAGTAGGAATTTCATTATCATCTTTAGCAGGAGCAGTCATGAAAGAAGGTGCTATGGGGGTAATTAGTGCAGCACATCCAGGATATCGTAAACCAAATTTTTTAAAAGATAGTTTATCATGTAATATGGAAGCATTACATGAAGAAGTTGCTAAGGCAAAGGCAATTGCGCAAGGAGAAGGTCTTTGTGGAGTAAATATTATGGTTGCCTCTAAAGATTATCAAAGCTATGTAGAAGCTGCAGTTGATGCTGGTGCGGATGCGATTATTTCCGGTGCTGGATTACCTTTAGAGTTACCAAAATTTGTAAAAAAAGCAGATGTGTTGTTAGCACCAATTGTATCAAGCGGGAAAGCAGCAACATTAATTATGAAAACATGGATAAGACATCATGCTAGAATACCAGATTTTATCGTGATTGAAGGTAGTGAAGCTGGTGGA
>CAJFOG010000210.1 GCA_904395785.1 uncultured Eubacterium sp.
AATCCCTTCGTGGACGCCATCTTGTAAATTAACCGCTTAAATAGGCGGTTTTTTTAATGCTTAAATATTGCGTACCAAAAGATATACCAAATATATGCCACCAATAATCTCGTTTTGTGAGACTTTTTACATATATTATGTGATTCATACATGAAATTATAGAAAAATGCTTTGAATAAGGACTTTACAATTGATAAAGATAGGCGAATATGTTATATTATTGTGTGTTTAGTCGTAAAGGAGATACCATGGATACGTATTATGAAGATATTCTAAAAAAAGTGGAGAATCAAATCGCAGAACATAACATTCGAAACGCTTTTCAGGTTTTAGAAGAAGAGCTTTCCATGCCGTATATTCCGAAAGAATATGAAGTAAAATTAATTGATTATTATAATCAATGTCGTTCACTTCTTCGACAACAAGAAGCACCTAAGTTATACGGTGATGAAGAAATAGGTGCATTGTTGAATGGTTCTTTGGAGGAGCAGTTTCTTGCGATTGAACAGTTGAAGAAAAGTAATATTCGTAACTATATTGAAGAAATCAGATCGTATTTTTTAAACGAACCTCATTATTTTGTGCGCTCTTGTTTGATGGAAGCATTGATGGAACAAAACGTGAGTGAAGAATTTACTACTATCATGGATGGCTTAGAAATTACGTTTACTCCTTGTTTTATTGAATTGCCTTCAGAAAGTGAAGGAGTGGAACAAGCAATTCAATACTTACGTGAATGGTTCGAAAATGAGAATCCAACATTTTTAATGATGTGTGTTGATTCATTAATGAAGGAGGCGTATTTACGATTACCGTTTACGATTGAAGCAGAAGATGCGTTTGATTTTGCGGTAGATATTGCATGTTATGTCTATAAAGCAAATGAAGATCGTGAAGGGTTATTGGGATTTCTAGATGAAAAAGGACTTGCTAAAAGTTATGGTTATGAATTATTATTAAGTAAGCATGATGTTTAAACATGTAACGTATTTGGGTAACTAGGAGGTATGAACATGAGTTCAACATGGGAATTAAAAGAAAAATCAACAGGTGAATTAATTACTTCTGTAGAAGGTGATGCTTGGAAAGCAGCACAAGATAAAGCATTCAAAAAATTAGCAAAAAATGTTAGTGTAAAAGGATTCCGTAAAGGGCATGTACCTGAAGCATTAGTAAAAAAACAAATTCCTACACAGCAAGTATTAATGGAAGCAATTGATGAAGTAGCTTCTGATGCATTAACTGCAGGAATTAAAGAACATGATTTATGGGTTGTAGCTCGTCCAGAATTAGGTCTTGAGTCTATTGATGAAAATAAGGTTACATTTAAATTTACAGTAACAGTAAAACCTGAAGTTAAATTAGGATCATATAAAGGATTAGATATTAAAAAAGCAGAAGCAACTGTAAGTGAAGCTGATGTAGAAGCGGAATTAACTCGTTTACAGGAACGTTTTGCGGAAATGACTGTAAAAGAAGATGGATGTGTTGAAAACGGAGACACAGCTGTTATTGATTTTGAAGGATTTAAAGATGGAGTTGCTTTTGAGGGTGGAAAAGGTGAATCTTATCCATTGGTTATTGGAAGTGGTTCATTTATTCCAGGATTTGAAGAACAATTAGTGGGAATGAAAAGTGAAGAAACAAAAGATATTAATGTAACATTCCCTGAAGAATACCAAGCTGCAGAATTAGCAGGACAGGCAGTTGTGTTCACAGTTACAGTACATGAAATTAAATCAAAAGTTTTACCAGAGTTAAATGATGAATTAGTAAAACAAGCTGATATTAAAGAAGTAGAAACTGTAGATGCATATAAAGAATACGCTCGTAAAAACTTACAATCTGCGAAAGAAAGAGAAGTTGAACAAGCATTTGAAAGCGAAATCTTAACTGCAATTACTGAAGCAAGTGAAGTTGAAATTCCAGATGTAATGATTGAAGACGAAACAAACAACATGATTCGTGAATTTGAACAACGTTTACAGTCTCAAGGGTTTGGTTTTGAACAATTCAAACAAATTACTGGGCAAACAGAAGAAATGATTCGTGAAGAAATGAGAAAAGATGCTTTCAATAAAGTGAAAGTTCGTTTAGTTCTTGAAGCGATTGCTGCTGAGGAGAAAATTGAAATCAGTGAGAGTGATATAGATGCGGAATTGGAAACTGTGGCAAATACTTACAATATGCCATTGGAACAGGTAAAACAGTTGATTTCTAATGATGCAGTTGCTTACGATTTACGTGTTCGTAAAGCATTAGAAACTGTAAAAGAATCCGCTGGTAAGTAAAGTCACGAAAGACGCATAAGCGTCTTTTTTGGCTTATGAAAGGAGTATACAATATGAGTGAAAACGATGTGAATCCAATTGTTCAATTACCTTTGGTTTGTACACGTGGAGTAATTGTTTTTCCTGAACAGGATATTATTATTGATGTCGGACGTGATAAATCAACATTTGCGATAGAAGAGTCGCAAAATAAATATGATAATCAGATTGTGTTAGTTGCACAAAAAGATATTACAAAAGAGGTACCAGAAATTGAAGATTTATATGAGGTAGGTACGCTATGTCATATTCGTCATATTCGTAAAATGGATGGTTATCTTCGTGTGAAATTCAAAGGGATACAAAGGGTGAAGTTACACACAATCATTAACGATGATACAATGATGAGTGTAACAGCAGAAATTCTACCTGATGTATCACAAGATGCGATGGAAGAAGTTGCGTTAGTTCGTAAGATTGCGAAACAATTTGATGAAGTAGAAGCATTTTCTGCGACAATTCCAAAAGAAATGATCAACGAATTAGCAAAAGGTGTGAGTGCACCACAACTTGCGAATCAAATAGCACAAATTTTTCCTTTTTCAATTGAAAAAAGACAACAAATTTTAGAAACAATAGGTGTTAATGACCGTTTATTATTGATCTTACAAGAAATTGAGAGTGAAAAAGAATTATCAAAAATTGAAAATTCAATCAATGATAAAGTAAAAGCACGTATTGAAGAAAGTCAAAAAGAATATTATTTAAGAGAAAAAATGCGTGCCATTAAAGAAGAATTAGGAGATGTTCCTGATTCTGAAAAAGACGCTGATGAAATTCGTAGAAGATTGGAAGAACAACCATACCCAGAAAATATTAAGAAAAAAATACGTGATGAATTAAGTCGTTATGAAATGTTACCTGCTGCAAGTGGAGAAACAGGTGTTATTAAAACTTATATTGACTGGGTAATGGATTTACCTTGGTGGCAAGAAAGTAAAGATTGCGAAGATTTACAAAAAGCTTCTGATGTATTAGATGCAGAGCATTTTGGATTAGAAAAAGTAAAAGAACGTATTTTAGAATATTTAGCTGTAAAACAAATGACAAACTCTTTAAAAGCACCAATTATTTGTTTAGTCGGTCCTCCAGGTGTTGGGAAAACTTCTCTAGCTAAATCTGTTGCGACTGCTTTGGATCGTAAATTTGTGAAAATATCTTTAGGTGGAGTAAAAGATGAATCTGAAATTCGAGGTCATCGTAGAACGTATTTAGGAAGTATGCCTGGACGTTTTATTCAGGGAATGAAAAAAGCAGGAACAATAAATCCAGTATTCCTTATTGATGAAATTGATAAAATGGCAAGTGACTATAAAGGTGATCCAGCGAGTGCTATGTTAGAAGTCCTTGATCCTGAGCAAAATACAATGTTTTCAGATCACTATATTGAAGAAAACTATGATTTAAGTAAAGTATTATTTATCGCAACAGCGAACTATATTGAAAATATACCACCTGCATTAAAAGATCGTTTAGAAATTATCGAATTATCAAGTTATACAGAACTTGAGAAAGTAGAAATTGCAAAGCGTCATTTAATTCCAAAACAAATGGAAACAAATGGATTAAAAGCAAGTCAATTAAAAATTGATGATGAGATGATTAGTTATATCATTAAATACTACACAAGAGAAAGTGGAGTACGTCAGTTAGAAAGAACGATTGCGACTGTTTGTCGTAAAAGTGTATTGGCAATTTTAAAAGATCATAAACGTTCTATTAAAGTTACGAAAAAGTTAATTCATGAATGGCTAGGTCATGAAAAATTCGAATATGGAAAACGTGAGAAAAAAGATCAAGTTGGAACGGTTACAGGTTTAGCATATACAGCATTTGGTGGAGATGTATTACAAATTGAATGTACAAGTTTTGAAGGAAAAGGAAAACTTGTGATTACTGGTCAATTGGGAGATGTAATGAAAGAATCAGCATCTATCGCATTTGATTATATAAGAGCTAATGCTAAGAAATTTAAAATAGATCCAGAAGTATTTGAGAAAACAGATGTGCATATTCATGTACCTGAAGGAGCAGTTCCAAAAGATGGACCTAGTGCAGGTATCACGTTAACAACTGCGTTAGTATCTTTATTTACAAATACACCAGTAAAAGCAGATTTAGCAATGACAGGTGAAGTTACATTACGTGGTCATGTATTACCAATTGGTGGATTAAAAGAAAAATCAATGGCAGCACATCGTTGTGGAATTTCTACAATCGTTATTCCCAAAGCGAATGTAAAAGATTTAGATGATGTTCCTCAATTAGTGAAAGATAGCGTTACTTTTATTCCTGCAGAAAAAATTTTTCAAGTATTAGATGCAGCTCTGGTTAAATAAGCATGCAGTTTCAAAAAGCAGAGTTAGTTATTTCAGCCCCAGATAAAAAATCTTGGCCTGAAACAGATTTACCAGAAGTTGTATTAGCAGGAAGAAGTAATGTTGGTAAAAGTAGTTTTATAAATACAATGTGTGGTAGAAAGAAATTAGCATATGTAGGAAATTCTCCTGGAAAAACTAGATTATTAAATTTTTTTAATTTAGATGATAAATATATGTTTGTGGATGTTCCAGGTTATGGATATGCGAAACTTTCTAAAACACAACTGATTAAATTTGGTCAAATGATGGAAGATTATTTTTCACAACGAACACAAAAAAAAGGATTGGTATTATTAGTAGATGCTAGACATAAACCGACGGAAGATGATATTACAATGATTGAATTTGCCCGTCATTTTGAAATCCCATGTTGTGTTGTTGCGACAAAGATGGATAAGGTAAAAGCATCTAAAAAACATCATCAATTAAAACAAATACGTGAAGTATTAATGATGCGTGATGATGAACCCATCTTTCCTTTCTCAAGTGAAAAACGACAAGGAATAGATGCAGTGTGGAGATATTTAATTCCAATGTTTGAATCATAAGAAAATCTAATGTTTTAGGTTATACGTTAATCTAGAATATCATTTAGAAAATAGCAGTTCATAAATTATAAGATTACAAGATATATCGGAATGGACAGGTTTATAACTTTGTCCATTTTTTTGGTAATCTAAAATAACGTGGGGCTTACAATCTATGGGGTCTTAAATAACATGGGGTAAATAGCACCCCATAAATTATAAGGT
>CAJFOG010000211.1 GCA_904395785.1 uncultured Eubacterium sp.
CATTTTATAAAAAAAACGTTTCAATGTCAACAAAACATATTGACTTATGTTTCAACGGGCATTATAATGGTTTCGTAAGATACAGAAAGGAGGTGATTGTTTGAAAGATAACGAATATATCAAGTTTTTAGAAAATAGGTTACAAAAGCTTGAATATGAAGTTCATGAATTACGTATAACACTAAGAATCATCATTTTCACTTATTTTGTCGCTCTCATTTTGAGTAGATTCTAACTTGTTATCGCTGGAATTAGTTTCTTTATGGTCTTCAATCGCTTGATATATGTTTTCGGCAATATCTATTAATTCTTGCATTTTAATCTGTGTTTCTTTGTTTTCCGCATCGTTTGAACAAAGGACTTTGTCTTCAATACGAAACCAAATAGTTAATAAAAGCCCTATAATTCCGATTATCTGGTCTCTAGTTAATTTTTGTTTATTTTGTATGTTTTCTTTGGTAATTACTTCTTCAGGAATAGGGATATCATATTCATCAATCAATGAGTAAATTTCATCAGATAATTCTTCACTGACAGAAAAATGAGGATTTACAAGATTGTTTAAGTCTATTTGTTGTCTAATGGCTTCTGTTAATTCAAGCCAAGGCAAAAAAGAATTATGAATTTTTGCTTGTATTTCATTGATTTCATTTAGAAATGGTTCTAAAGCATTCATTACAGGGGTATTTACCATCTGATTATAAATATCCATTTGTCTCTGAATGGGTTCTAAAATCCTATTTATATTTTCTAAATATTTATCATGTTTCATATTTTCACCCCCTTTCCATATATAGGTAATTTTAACATATATAGCGGAAAGGTCAAAAAAATTAAAGAAAGGAGAAAATCATGCAAGAAATAAAAAAGCCCAAATTGGCTAAATTTATCACTAAGGCTGATATGCAACGTATCTACTATAAAGAAACAGGAGATAAAGTAGGGGAAAGGTTAATTAACAAGTGGTACAAAGAAATTAAAAAACAACACGAAGGCGTTGTCTTGCCACATAAACAAAAAATCCCTGAAAAATGGTTTTATGAGTATTTGGCAGAGTCAAATTTCTAATAAAAAAAAGACACTCTTCCAACCTACCACAGCGTTGAGTGTCTAAACCCAAAAACGGCTTATGTAAGCCAAAGTTATTTTAACACAATTTAAGGAGAATATACCATGAAAAAAATCAAATTTAATAGATTTAAGTTATGGTTATTGATCACTTACGGTCTAATATGGCGCATAGTAATCTTATTCTTTGCGTTTATTGGATTGGTTGAAGTGATTTACACATTTAATTAAAAAAGGAGTATTTATGAAAATTATCTTCACAGGATTTTTAAAAGAGTTTTTTCGTAATAATTATCTAATAGTTATCGCTTGTGTAATTGCTCTTCTTGTTGCAAATTTAGCACTCGTACAAACAATAGATGACTACAAACAGAAATACAACAAATTACATACAAAATATGCAGATGAAGTTTCTGAAAAGTTTGATTTATTAGATGAAACTGAATCTCTATCAAACGAAATTGTACGTTTACAAGAAACGATAATCGAACTTGAAAAAGAGATTACAGAACAACCGCAATGAACTTCACTAGGTGTCTTCAAAATCACTGCATATGGAATCGACTGTCTAGGTTGCACAGGAATTACCAAAAGTGGAACTGTACCACAGGTTGGAAGAACAATTGCAGTTGATCCAACAGTTATCCCACTTGGTACAAAAGTGATGATAGATGGTCAAGTTTATGTGGCTGAAGACACAGGTGGTGCAATTCAAGGCAAGATTATTGATTTATTTTACGACACTGAACAAGAGTCAGCAGAGTATGGAGTTCAGTATAAAGAAGTTTATATATTGAAAAAGGAGTAGAAGAACAGATGGAATTAACAAAAGAAGTAAAATTATTCGGTCAAAAATTATTGATTTCTCAAAGTTCATTCAACAATGTTTTTATTGAATTGATTGAAGATGCAGTTTCTACTGTGGAATTAAGTGACGGTACTAAAATTGAAGTCGATTTAAAAGAAGTGATTAATAACGTAATAAATACTCAATTAAGATTATTTATCCCTTATAAATTTGAAGAACTTAAGGAAGATATGTGGGTTTGGGATAACGAAGATAAAATTTGTTTTCAAATACTTTTATTAAAAGAAGAAATAGTACAGTACCCATTTTCTGAAAAAAAAGCAACATTGCCTTTCATTGTTCGCAGTTGCAGAGAAAATCCAGAATATGGAGAAGGAATATTGTTTGATGAGGAACGTTTTTATCCAGTTCTTACATATAAGAGTTTATTAGAAAAGGATAATGAGGAGGAATGAAGAAATGGGAAATAACATAATAAAGCTATTAGAATCAGTTTCTTTAGATGCGAAAAAAACAAAACAAATTCTTGAAGAAAACAATATGAAAGGAATTACACATTTATTAGTTTATTCATTCGTTTATGAGTTATGCGATGGGGATGAACATAAAATACAAGTGCTACTTAATAGTGTTATTGAGCTATTTACTGATGATACAAGTATACATAAAAAATGGAGAATAGATTTACCAACAGAAGCAGGAATGTACGTTGTACTTACTTCCGATAGAACAATCATGAAAGCATATTTTCATAAAATAACAAATTCTTTTGATGTGAAAGGTGTAGTTGGATGGATGACTTTAAGTGAATTTAAAAAGTTAAATATAGGAGGAAATAAATAATGGGTGTAAAAATTAATCAATTAGAAATAGAAAATGTAAAACGTATTAAGGCAGTTAAGATTGAATTAACTGAAAATGGTTTAAATGTAATTGGTGGTAAAAATGGCCAAGGTAAAACATCTGTATTAGATAGTATTGCTTGGGCACTTGGTGGAGATAGATTTAAGCCAAGTAAGGCACAACGAGAAGGTAGTGTTGCTTATCCTCATTTAAAAGTTACATTAAGTAACGGTCTAGTAGTAGAACGTAAAGGTAAAAACAGTTCTTTAAAGGTAACAGATCCTGAAGGAAACAAGTCTGGTCAACAGGTATTAAATGGTTTTATTGATGAGTTAGCTATTAACTTACCTAAATTTATGAATTCTACATCACAAGAAAAAGCAAGAACATTGCTTCAAATCATCGGTGTAGGAGAGCAGCTTTATGCGTTAGAAAAGAAAGAAAAAGAGTTATATTCTGAAAGGTTGCAAACAGGTAGAATTGCAGACCAAAAGAAAAAGTATGCAGATGAACAAGTATTTTATGAAGGTGCACCAAATGAGTTAATTTCACCAAGTGAGTTGATTGCACAACAACAAGCAATTTTAGCAAGAAATGGAGAAAATCAACGTAAACGTATGGCACTTGATTCCATTAAACAATCACTTGTATTTGCTGAGCAAGATTTAATTAGAGCACAAGAAGAATATCGTAAAAAACAAGAATATTTAGATAAGCTAAAAAACGATTTAGTGATTGCAGAAAAAGATGCACTAGATTTACAAGATGAATCTACGGCAGAACTAGAAGAAAACATTCGTAATATTGATGAAATCAACCGTAAAGTTAGAGCCAATCTTGATAAAGAGAAAGCGGAAGAAGAAGCCAGAAACTATCAGAAAATTTATGATAATTTAACTAACGATATTGAAAAGGTTCGTAAAGAGAAATTAGATCTGCTTACAAATGCTAATTTACCACTTCCTGAGCTTTCAGTGGAAGATGGAGAGATTACATATAAAGGACAGAAATGGGATAACATGTCTGGAGCTGAACAATTGAAAGTTTCTACTGCCATTGTACGCAAACTTAATCCAAATTGTGGATTTATCTTATTAGATAAACTAGAACAAATGGATCCACAAACATTGAAAGAGTTTGGCCAATGGTTGGAAGAACAAGGATTACAAGCAATTGGTACAAGAGTTTCTACTGGAGATGAATGTTCTATCATCATCGAAGATGGTTATGTAAAGGATGAACATCAAATAGTAGAAGAACAAACAGTAGAAGTAGAAGCACCTAAGGCATGGGAGCCAGGTAAATTTTAAGAAGGAGGTACATTATGGGTAAATTTCAAATTATATCAGGCGTACAAGAAACAGCTAAAAAGGTTGTGCTTTACGGGACTGAAGGTATTGGAAAAACAACGTTTGCAACAAATTTTCCAGATCCATTATTCATCGATACAGAAGCATCTACAACAGAAATGGATGTAAAACGTCTACCTAAGCCAACTAGTTGGCAAATGTTAAAAGATGAAGTTGTAGAAGTTATCAATGAACGACCATGTAAAACATTAATTATTGACACTGCAGATTGGGCTGAAAAGTTATGTGTACAATCAGTTTGTGCAAGTCACGGAAAAATGGGTATTGAAGAATTTGGATATGGAACAGGGTATACATATGTTGCTGAGGAGTGGGCTAAGTTTTTAGATTTACTTCAAGATGTCATTGATGTGGCTAAAATCAATGTTGTACTAACTGCCCATGCAATCATTAGAAAGTTCGAACAACCAAACGAAATGGGAGCATATGATCGATACGAACTAAAATTAGGTAAGAAAACGACAGGACAAACTGCTCCGATTACAAAAGAGTGGGCAGATATGGTGTTATTTGCGAATTACAAAACACTAGTAGTAGCTAGCGATGATAAAGGAAAAAAATTTAAAGGACAAGGTGGATTACGCGTGATGTACACTACTCACCATCCATGTTGGGATGCCAAAAACCGATATGGATTGAAAGAAGAATTACCGTTAGATTATGAACATATTCGCCATATTTTTGACCAACAACCTGTTTCACAATCACATGCGCAACCAGTACAACAACCACAACAAGAACCTGCACCTAGTCCTGTTGTTTCTACACCTGTAACACCACAGTTGGATATTGCAGAAGGTGCACAAAGTGGTCCACAAATTTATGATGTACCGCCAGTTCCTACTCCATCTCCTGCAGCAGATGAAGGATGTTGGGATGGTATTCCACAAGCGTTAGTGGATTTAATGAAGCAAAATAAAGTAACACCAAAACAAATTCAAAGGGTAGTAGCTTTCAAGAAATACTATCCAGAGGATATGCCAATTAAAGATTATGATCCTGGATTTATCCAAGGAGTATTAATTGGCGCATGGCAACAAGTTTTAAATGAAGTAGTTTTACCGTTTTAATTAGAGTTTAGGAGGAATTAACAATGAATCAATACAACAATCAAAATCAATATGGAATGCAACCACAGGAACATGAATTAGACTGGGAAAGTGAAATCGTAAATGATGCTCAAGAATTTATCTTATTAGAAGATGGAGACTATAACTTTACAGTTATGGCAGTTGAAAGAGGACGTTTTAATGGTAGCGACAAGATGCCTGCGTGCAATGTTGCGAAAGTTAAACTGAAAATTGAAAATCCAATAGGAGAAGTGACTTTAGTACATCAGTTAATGCTACATTCGAAGGTAGATTGGAAATTGGCTGAATTTTTTGTGAGTATAGGGCTTAAGAAAAAAGGAGAACCTTTCCGTATGACTTGGAATATTGCTGGTTATACAGGAAAATGTAGAATTGGAAAAAGAATCTATAACAATAATACATATAATGAAGTTAAGAAGTTTTACAGCCCTGAAGAACTACAAACAGCTCCACAGCAAAATCAATACCAACAGCAGCAACCACAACAAGCTCCCCAACAAACAACATACACACCAGGGCAATGGTAGGCTATGCAACTAAGACCTTACCAAGAAGAAGCAAAAGCGTCTATATTTAAGGAATGGGGCAAGGGTGTTAAAAAGACACTCTTGGTCCTTCCTACTGGATGCGGAAAAACAATTGTTTTCGCAAAAGTAACAGAAGAGTGTGTACGGCAGGGGAAAAAAGTTTTAATTATGGCACATCGTGGTGAATTGTTGGAACAAGCCTCAGATAAAATCGAGAAAGCAACTGGTTTAGGGTGTGCATTAGAAAAAGCACAGAGCACTTGTTTAGGTTCATGGTTTCGTATTGTAGTAGGTTCTGTTCAAACCTTACAAAACGTGAACCGATTAAAGAAATTTCCAACCAATTATTTCGATACGATCATCATTGATGAAGCTCATCATTGTTTATCGGATAGTTATCAAAGAGTATTAAATTATTTCTCTAGTGCTGATGTTTTAGGCGTTACAGCTACACCAGATAGAGGAGATATGCGTAATTTAGGACAATACTTCGAATCGTTGGCATTTGAATATACATTGCCAAAAGCAATTAGAGAAGGATATTTAAGTCCGATTAAAGCTATGACTATACCATTAAGTATTGATTTATCTAGTGTGAGTATGCAGTCAGGAGACTTTAAGGCGAGTGATATTGATAGTGCATTAGATCCATATTTACAATCAATCGCAGAAGAAATGAAGAAGTATTGCTTGGATAAGAAGACAGTTGTATTTCTTCCATTAGTAAAAACATCACAGAAGTTTGTTGAGATACTAAATCGTGCAGGTTTTAAAGCTGCGGAAGTTAATGGCAGTAGTGTGGATAGAGCACAAGTATTACAAGACTATGAAGACAATAAATATAACGTATTATGCAATAGTATGTTGCTTACAGAAGGTTGGGATTGTCCTGATGTGAACTGTGTCATTGTCTTACGTCCTACAAAAGTAAGAGGTTTGTACTGTCAAATGGTAGGACGTGGAACACGATTAGCAGAAGGTAAAACAGAATTACTATTACTTGATTTTTTATGGCATACAGAACGCCATGAATTATGCCATCCAGCTTCTTTAATTTGTGAAAATGAAGAAGTGGCCAAGAAGATGACAGAGAATATGGAAAGTAATCCAGGATGTATTATGGATATTGAAGATGCAGCACAAACAGCAGCAGAAGATGTTGTATTACAACGTGAAGAAAGTTTAGCCAAAGAATTAGAAGCAATGAAGAAACGTAAAAGACGTTTGGTAGATCCATTACAATTTGAATTAAGTATTCAAGCAGAAGATTTATCTAACTATGTTCCTAGCTTTGGATGGGAAATGGCACCTGCTTCAGATAAACAAATCAAAGCCTTAGAAAAGTTTGGAATTTTTCCTGATCAAATAGATAATGCAGGGAAAGCAGACTTATTATTAGATAGATTACATAAAAGACAAGAAGAAGGATTATCCACACCGAAACAAATTAGATTTTTAGAAAGCAGAGGATTCCAGCATGTAGGCACTTGGACCTTTGATAGTGCTACAAAATTAATTAATAGAATTGCAGCAAATGGATGGAAAATTCCAAGTGGTATAAATCCAGCAGAATATAAAGGAGATGAATAAACATGATTCAAGAAATTGATGTGAAATTACTACACCACCACCCACAAAATCCTAGAAAAGATTTAGGAGATTTAACAGAATTATCTGACAGTATTAAGGAACAAGGTATTTTTCAAAACTTAACAGTAGTACCTATTCCTAATGATATAGGTTACTACGTTGTGATTGGTAATCGTAGATTAGAAGCATCGAAATTAGCAGGTTTACAGACATTGCCATGTGTGATCGCAACAGATATGGATGAACAAACACAACAAGCTGTTATGTTATTAGAGAATATGCAACGTAACGACTTAACCCTTTATGAACAGGCACAAGGTTTTCAAATGTGTTTAGATTTAGGAATGAGTCAAGATGAATTGAAAACTAAAACAGGATTTAGTAAAAAGACGATTAAACAAAGATTAACTTTATTAAAGTTTGATCAACATAAAGTAAAAGATGGTGTTACAAGAGGTGCAACATTACAAGATTACATGGATCTTGAACAAGTAGAAGATGAAGTTGAAAAAGAGAAATTACTGGATATTATTGGTACAGGTAATTTTAGATATCAATTAAATACAACAATACAAAAAATAGAGAATAAAAAAGCAAAAGATGCATTTGTTGAAAAATTGTTATCAAGCGGTATACAGCAAGTTGATGAACAGCCTAGTGGATATACATATAGTCAATGTTTTTATTCAAAAGGATCTTATGATTGTTTTAATTTACCCGATAATCCAGAAAACTATGCATTTGAATGCAATTCAACATACATATATCTATATAAAAAGTTTGAAGAAAAGCAAGAGAATATTTCTGTTGAAGAAGATAGTGAACCTACTGAAACAGAGTTAAAACGTCAGGAAATAAAAGAAAAAGTATATGCTGCATATCAAACAAGATTGAATTATGTAAAAGAAGCATATAAATCTATGAACTTTGCAGATATTGATATGATGAAAAAATTAATGTGTTATACATTTGAAATCATCGATGATAATATATATCGCTTTTACAATCATAAGTGTAAGGATTTGTTTCAAGAAATAACAGGTAAATCTATGAAAGACTTGCAGTTATTAAATAAAGAAGAAACATCTATAAAAACAATTAATCGCAATATGTTTGTCTATATCTATTCTCAAATTGAAGACGATAGCAATGCAATTACTTTAAGTTATCGTAGAGATATCAATCAATATGAGAATAATTATGAGGAAATTAAAACCCTATATGAATTTCTTGAAGCTTTTGGCTATAATGCATCATCTGATGAATTAGATATCATGTATGGAGTTCATGAATTATATGATGAACCTAATGAAGATTTAAAAAAGTAAGGAGAATACCAAATGGAAAACAGGCTACCGTTAGATGAATTATTAAATTATATTGATCCATCGCATTTGAATTATCAAGAATGGGTGAATGTAGGATTTGCATTGAAATATGAAGGATATTCTGTTTCTGATTGGGATGCCTGGAGTCAAAGAGATTCAGCACGTTATCGAGCTGGAGAATGTGAACGCAAATGGGAAACATTTAATAAGGGCGGAGGTACACCAATCACAGGAGCAACAATTACACAAATGGCTAAAGAGAATGGTTGGGTACCACGCTCTTTTTCAATGGAAGGTGGTCATGAGTTAGATTGGGAAGATCAATTAGTAATTGATGCGAATTGGATTGAACCACAAGAATTTCATGAACCTACCTATTGGAATCCAGTAAATGAGTTAATTAAATATTTAGAAGTATTATTTGAAGAAGATGATCATGTAGGATACGTTACAGAGTCATGGATAAATGAATCAGGAAAGCATGTACCAACAAAAGGAGCATATGACAGAACTGCTGGTCAACTCATAGAATTACTTCAAAAGTGTAATGGAGATATCGGTAGAGTCATAGGTGATTATAATCCTGAGGTAGGTGCATGGATTCGTTTTAATCCACTAGATGGAAAAGGTGCAAAAAATGAAAATGTAAATGAGTATCGATATGCATTGATTGAATGTGATGATACTGAACTAGATAAACAAAATGCACTAATTAGAGAATTAGAGTTACCAGTTGCAGCACTAGTATATTCAGGTAATAAAAGCGTGCATGCGATTGTAAGAGTGGATGCAGCAGATTACCAAGAATATCGTAAAAGAGTTGATTATTTATATGATATTTGTAGAAAAAATGGATTGAAATTAGACCAACAAAATAGAAACCCATCAAGGTTAAGTAGAATGCCAGGGATTATGAGAAATGGTAAGAAACAGTTTTTGATGGATACAAATATAGGAAAAGAGTCCTGGAACGATTGGGTAGAATGGATAGAGTCAGTCAATGATGATTTACCAGAACCCGAATCATTAGATGACTTTTGGGCAGATTTGCCGAAACTATCTCCCCCTTTAATTGAAGGCGTGTTAAGACAAGGTCATAAAATGCTGATTGCTGGACCATCGAAAGCAGGGAAGTCATTTGCATTAATAGAAATGTGTATCTGTATAGCAGAAGGACAAAAATGGTTTGGTTGGAACTGTACCCAAGGAAAAGTGTTGTATGTGAATTTAGAGTTAGATAGACCAAGTTGTTTACATCGTTTTAAGGATGTATATACAGAGATGAAGCTAGTTCCTAAAGGACTTAAAAATATCGATATTTGGAACTTACGTGGGAAATCTATTCCGATGGATAAATTAGCCCCAAAACTAATAAGAAGAGCTGCAAAGAAAGACTACATAGCAATCGTAATAGACCCAATTTATAAAGTAATTACAGGGGACGAAAACAGTGCAGATCAGATGGCTAATTTCTGTAATCAATTTGATAAGGTATGTACAGAGTTAGGTTGTGCAGTTATCTATTGTCATCATCACTCCAAGGGAAACCAGGGAGGAAAAAGAGCAATGGATAGAGCCAGTGGTTCTGGAGTATTCGCAAGAGATCCCGATGCATTACTAGACTTAATTGAGTTGGAGTCAACAGAAGCATTGGTCAAACAAGAATCAAATAGAGCAGTATGTGAAGTGTGCCTAAAATGGCTGAACAAGTTTGGAAAAGGAGATATCCCAAGCTTAGATGATATGTGTAGCGAAAAAGAAATGCTATCTATTTGTAGGGCACAAATAAAGCCAGCATACGAAGATATGTTAGTGGAAATAGCAGAAGTTAGGAAAAAGATAAAAAATCGCTCAGCGTGGAGAATTGAAGCTACACTACGAGAGTTTCCTAAGTTTGATCCAATTAATTTATGGTTTGATTATCCTGTGCATAAAATCGATAGTTCAGGTGTTCTGCAAGATGTGTTGCCTGATGGGGAAATGCCTACTTGGCAGAAAGCTATGACAAAACGAAAGGATCCTGAAGTGAAGAAAAAGGAAAGAACAGATTCAGTTGAAATGGCATATGCAGCATGTGGAATAGATGAAAAAGTAACTATTCAAAACCTTTCAGAATACATGGGAGTTAGTGAAAAGACGGTTAGAAGGCGCTTGAAAGAGCATGGTGGATTTTGGATTGATGAGGGTATTGTAGGAAGAAAATAGTGGGACAAAAACAGAAATTGTCCCTTGTCCCTATGGGGGACAAAAACACGTTTTTGTCTGTCTGTCCCAGGGACACGAAATATATATATCTATGATATATATATTTTTGTCCCTAACTTAACCATAAGGTCAAGAGGGAGTAGTTGTGCGATAGCTCACGCACAACAACAACTCCTCCCTTTCCTTGACTAAAGCGAAATTTTAAAAAGGAGTAATGAAGATGAAAAAACATATTAGTACTATTTTCTATGAATTTGTAGAAGAACATGGATATACTGTTGAAGAAATCAAAGTATTAACTTTTAGTTTATATTGTGATGTGTGGTTTTTTGTAAAAGATGAAATTGATTGGCAAACTTTATGTAAATCTGATTTCATTGAAAGAACTATGAAATTAAAGAAAGTAGAATTTGAATTTTATAAGAAATATCAAGTTGAAAATAATAACTTCTTGTGGATAGAATTTTTAAAATATGCAATTGGCTTAACTTTTGATGATTTAGGAGAAGAACCTACATATGAGTAATCATAAATTCATGGAGTTCTTTCTACCAATGATTCCACCAACTATCACAGCACAACAACATAAAGTAACTGTAGAGAATGGTAAACCTAAGTTCTATGATCCACCCAAATTAGCAAATGCGAAAGTAAAACTTAAAGCACACTTAGCAAAATATACTCCACAAGCTCCATATGACGTTGCTGTGCGACTTTATACGAAATGGCTATTCCCAATTAGTGGAAAACATTTTGACGGCGAATACAAGCCAACAAAACCGGATACAGACAATTTACAGAAGATGTTGAAGGATTGCATGACAGATTGTAAGTTCTGGAAAGATGATGCGATTGTTGCATCAGAAGTGGTAGAAAAGTTTTATGCAAAACTGCCAGGAATATACATAAGAATTGAGGTGTTAGAAAATGAGGAAGAAAGAAACCGTGGATGAAAATCAAATGGATATTTTTGATATCCTGTATCCTGAAAGAAAAAAACCGAAAGAAAATACTAAGAATGAGGAGGAATGATGTTAATGTGGATTAAATCACAGGATGGTAATCGAGTTGTAAGAGTAGCTTCAATTTGTTATGAAAGATATCCATATAATGGACAAATACTTCATTATATTGTTGGATATATAAAAGATGGTGGAGAATCAATAACACTAGGCAAATACAGTACCGAAAAACAATCTAGAGATATAATTTATGAAATTTGCGATGGATTAGTGTTAGGTGGAACTTTATACACAATGCCTGAAAATGAAGAGGTATAAAAATGTTAAGGAAATGTAGTATGTGTGGTGAATATAGAGAAGAAGCTAAAGAATTTCGTTTTATGAAGCATTTAAACAGGTATAACACGTACTGTAAAAGTTGTGAGCGTTGGTATAACACTATGTACAAAAGGGTTGTAAGAGCTAGAGAAAAGGATGAAAAGGAGTGAGTGTATGAACCTAGTCATGGCTATAGTAGTTATTTCAGTAGTATTAGTATTCACTGCATATACTGTTTATGACTTCTTAGAACGAAGAAAAGAATATCGTTCACAGAGTTCATTAGATAGGGAAATTTACAGAAAGGTTAGGAATGATTAGCATATGTTGACTGTAAAAGATAAAGTTGAACAATTTAAAAGAGACTGCAAGAGTAACGATTATTACACGAAAGCGATTATGGATTTAAATGAGCGCATAGAAGAGTATGACGTTATTCTTACAGGCATTAGTAGTCCGACAGGGAATACTGGTCCTAAATGTGAGAATGCTAGAAATCCGTATGCTTCGATTAAATTAGAGCCAATGTTAAAACAAGAAGCATTGATAAAAGAACGTGATGAATACATACGAAGGATAAATGAGGTTAATGCTAAGCTGATGAAAATTGTAGATCCAGTTGATAGACAGATGGTAATTGATACATTGATACTAAAACAACATTATAGTATCGTTTTAAGTAGATACAGATACAATGATTATTCAGCTTTAAGAAAACATATTAATAGTGTAATAAAGAAAATTGTTTAAGTTGGACATTTTTGTCCATGGTTTTGATGATATTATGATAGCGTGGAATTACGAGGTAAGGTGTATTTCACAATCATGTAAATCATCAAAGAGCTACATCACATTAATATGTGATGTTTGCTTTAAACTGCTAGTGATACGTTTACCCCCACCCATATTGTATTGCTAGTGGTTTAGAGCGATATGCTCTAAGGTTGTAAATCCTCTTGATAATTTTACACACTGAAAAGGCACTCATAAAATTATGGGTGTTTTTTTTGTTGAAAGGTGATTAAAAAAATGATTTTGATAATTTTGAAATTTTTGTGTAATATAGCATTCTTTCTGATTTTAGGTGCGCTGTATGTATTAATTTTATGGATGATTTTGAGTCTGGTTTTTTTAACAGCAGAATGTATTGTTAAAAAGTTATCGGAAAGAAAAAAGAAAACAGCAGATATTTTAAAGAATAAACACAAGCAATAATCAGAATTATGATAGAAAGGTAGGTGATTATAGATATGGCAGTTATAGAAGAAAGCCAAAAAGAAAAAGCAAAAGAATTATGGCTTGAAGGAAAGAAGTATAAAGAAATTGCTGAAATAACTGGTATAAAAGTATCATCTATCAAATCTCTAGCAAGTAGATATTGGAAGAAAGAGGGGTTGCAACCTGATAAGAGAAAAGTTGCAACCAATTCTAAAGTTGCAACTGTTGCAAACGCACCACCAGAAGTGGAATTACAAAAAGAAGATATTGAAACATTGATGAACGATGATTTGACCGAGAAAGAGCAATTATTTTGTATCTACTACGTTAGGTCTTTCAATACGACATCTTCTTATCAAAAGGCTTATAAATGCGCTTATATGACTGCTGCTGTGAATGGTAGCAAATTGCTTAAAAAGGCTAAAATAAAAGCCGAAATCATGAGGTTAAAACAAGAACGATGTCAAAGAGAAATGTTAACACAAGAAGATATCTTTCAAAAATGGATGGATATTGCATTTGCTGATATAACAGACTATCTCGAATTTAAACAAGAAGAAATCATAGATGATGAAGGAAATACGCATTTGGTTAATCGTCTTAAGTTCAAAGATTCAACAGAAGTAGACGGCACGTTAATTAGTGAAGTCAAACAAGGAAAAGATGGAGCGTCTATTAAACTTCCAGATAGATTAAAAGCACTACAATGGTTATCGGATCATATGCATTTTGCAACCGAAGAACAAAAAGCAAGGCTTGCATTGTTAAAGGCACAAAGGAAGAAGTTGGAAACAGATAATAAACAAGTGGAAGGAACAGAAAAAGTGGTGATACATGATGACATACCAAAACCAAATTAATGTTGAACTAACCGATATTATTGCACCAGCATTTTATGGTGTTCATTGGGATATCAAAAAAGGGAAACATACGCATTATAAATTAAAAGGTGGACGTGGTTCTACTAAATCATCATTTACAGGTGTAGAAATTATCTTAGGTATGATGGCTGATTCAGAAGCGAATGCAGTATGTTTCAGAAGAGTAGGTAACACACTGCAAGAATCTGTTTATGAGCAATTGTTATGGGCGATTGATGCGTTGAATGTGAACCACTTATGGCACGCAAGCTTAACACCTTTACGCTTAACATACAAACCAACGGGACAAAGAATTGCGTTTAGGGGAATGGATGACCCCAACAAAGCGAAATCTATTAAAGTTCGAAAAGGGTATTTTAAATACATTTGGTTTGAAGAACGTGCAGAAATGGATGGAGAAGAAGCTGAGCGTAAAGTATTGCAATCTTTAATGCGTGGTGGTAGTAAATTTATAGTATTTTATACATGGAACCCACCAAAAAGCATTAATAGTTGGGTGAATCAAGATGTAATGATTCCTCGTGATGACACATTGGTACATGCTAGTACATATTTAGAAGTACCTAAAGAATGGCTAGGTGAACAATTTCTTGTTGAAGCGGAGCATCTTAAGAAAACTAAGCCACAGGCATATGAAAATGAATATTTAGGAAAAGCAACAGGTACTGGTGGGCAAGTGTTTGATAATGTTACCGTTAGAGTAATAGAAGATGAAGAAATTGAAAGATTTGACAAAGTGTATCATGGCTTGGACTTTGGGTATGCAGCGGATCCATTAGCTTATATAAAATGTTATTTTGATAAGACGAGAAGACGTCTTTTTATTTTTGGTGAAGTGTATCAAGTGAAGTTATCGAATACAAATGCTGTTAAGAAAATTAAGCAACACAATCCATTAAATCGCTATGTTACCGCAGATAGTGAAGATATTCGAACAATAAATGAATTTAATGAATTAGGATTAAGAACAATCGCAGCAAAAAAAGGACCAGGTTCAGTAGAACACGGAATCAAATGGCTTCAAGATTTGGAAGAAATTATTATTGACCCAATTCGATGTCCAAATGCTAAAAGGGAGTTTACAGGATATGAACTTGAAAAAGATAAGAACGGTAATTTTAAAGGTAGTTATCCAGATAAAGATAACCATGCGATTGATGCTACAAGATATGCATTAGAAGAACATATGGTATTTAGAAAAGCTAAAATAGGGAAACGCTCTAAAGTTGGATTATAAACAAGTTAGGAGGTGGTCAAATGTTGTATAAATTAACTTATCCAGCAACAAAGTATGATAAGAACAATATCGATAAAACTCTATTATTAAATTTAATAAGGAAACATTATTCCAGAGTTGCTCCACAAATGAGAAAAAATAGACGTTACTATGATGGAAAGCACGATATCATAAGAAGACGTAAAACAGACCCACATGCACCAAACAACAAAACTATTTGTAATCATGCAAAAGACATTGCAGATACTGCAACAGGTTATTTTATGTCATCAGCATTGACGTTTAGGTGTAGTGATGAAAGTATGGATATAGATGCTTTAACTGATGCTTTTGATAGAGCAAATATTGATGAGGTTGATCATGATAATGCTTTAGATATATCTAGAATTGGTTGTGCGTTTGAATACGTATATGCCAAAGAGGGGACAAACGAATTAACTTCTAAAAATTTAAGTCCACTTTCAACATTTATCGTTTATGATGATAGCATAGAAGAAAATGAATTATTTGCAGTGTATTATGATAAAGTAAAAGATGATTCCAACAATAAATACTCATATGTAGCTTATGTATTAACTGAAAGTGATGTTATTAGATACGTGTTATTTGGAGATGAGCGTGATAAAATAGAACCTAAGAAGCCACATTTTATGGATGAAATACCAATCATCATGTATCAAAATAATAAAGATTGTATTGGAGATTATGAACAACAAATATCTTTGATAGATGCCTATAATACACTTATGAGTGATCGTGTGAATGATAAAGAACAATTTCTTAATTCATTACTTGTGCTATATGGTGCTAGATTAGCTGATGATACGGTTGATGAAGAAGGTATATCAGAAGTATCGAAAGCATTGAAAGTGTTAAAAGACAATGGGTTTTTAGAGCTTCCAGAAGGTGCAAGAGCTGAATATATCGCAAGGACATTGGATGAGGGTAGTGTAGAAGTTTTAAGAAAAGCCATTAAAGAAGATATTTACACCTTTTCTCATGTTCCAAATATGTCGGATGAAAAATTTGCTGGGAACACTTCAGGAGTAGCAATGGGATATAAGTTACTTGCATTGGAAGGTATTACGAGTACAAAGGAGCGATATTATACAAAAGGTTTAAAGAAACGCATTCGCTTGTATTGCAATTATTTAAATCTTTTGAATATATCTGCGAATCCATCAGCTATCATACCAACATTTAAAAGAAACTTACCTAAAAATATTTTGGAGTTATCTCAAATCATTTCTAATTTAAAAGGGTTTGTAAGTCGAAACACACTAATACAACAATTGCCATTCGTGGAAGATCCTGAAGGAGAATTAAAAATAGTAGATGAAGAGAATCAAAAGAGCATAGAAAACCAACAGAAAATGTTTGGTTCATTTGATAACACTCCGCCTCTAACAGAAGAAAAAGGTGAGGAACAGTCAGAGAATGAATAATGGATGATAAAAAGATAAAGTATTGGGAACAAAGAAAAGCACAGCGGATGTTTGAATATATGCAGTCAGCAGAAGAATGTGCAGAAGAAATTCAACGCATCTATTGGAAAGCTACAGGATATATAAACCATAACTTAGATGAGATATATAAGCGATTTAAAACTAAGCATCATCTCAATGATTTAGAAGCTAAAAGATTATTAAACAAGATGAATGGAGCATCGATTTCAGAACTATTGAATTTATTAAACCAAGAGTCTAGTATCGATAAAAGAAAAGAGTTAATCAAAATGATTGAATCACCAGCATATGCTGCAAGATTACAACGTTTACAAGAATTGCAAAAAGAAGTAGATAATGTGATGAAAAAAGTCTATAAACTTGAGAATGAACGTACAACTCGATTCTATGTAAACTTAGCAAATGAAACATATTATAAGTCAATCTATGATATTCAAAAGGATACTGGATTGGCTTTTTCTTTTTCTAAAATACCATCTAAAAAAATTGATATGTTGTTAAAATCAAAGTGGTCAGGTACAAATTATTCGACACGTATTTGGAATAATACCCAAAAACTTGCTGATAACTTAAAGAAGGAATTACTTATCAACCTATTAACAGGCAGAACAGATAGAGAAGTGGCTAAAATTATTCAAAATAAATTTCATTCAAGTTCATTAGAAGCAAGACGATTAATTCGAACAGAATCCAATTATATTGCTAATGAAATGGAAGCAATGTCTTATGATGAATGTGATATAGATAAATATATGTTTGTTGCTACACTTGACATAAGGACATCACAAATATGCGAAGAACATGATCATAAGATTTACAATTTAAAAGATAGACAACAAGGTAAGAATTTTCCTCCAATGCATCCTTGGTGTCGTTCAACAACCATTGCATATTTTAATGATGATGTATTA
>CAJFOG010000212.1 GCA_904395785.1 uncultured Eubacterium sp.
TAAAGATGTGGAGATTGTATGGGAACAAAAAATTAAATAATGAGTGAAAGCTATTGCAAATGAATTTCATACAGTTCAATTTGTGATGGCTTTTTACTATATTTATAAAAAAAGGGGATATTATTTATAAAAAAAGGGGATATTTGGAAGTAGAATCTTAAGATAAAAATTGTGGAAAATGCACAAAAATGGCTTATTTTATGATATAATAGATAAGAAAGTAAGTGAGGTTTTGAAATGGAAATAAAAGTAGCAAAGGAATACATAACATTAGGTCAATTATTGAAATTGGCGGATATTATTCAAAGTGGTGGAGAGGCAAAATTTGCAGTGAAACAGCTTTATATTTTGGTGAATAATGTTCGTGAAGATCGTCGAGGAAGAAAGCTATATCCAGGTGATTTAGTTGTGGTAGATGGTAAGCAAATTCAATTAGTATGAGGATTTCTAGTCTTCGTCTTCATGATTTTCGTAATTATCATGATTGTAAACTTGTATTTGAAGAAGGAATACACGTAGTCGCAGGAAAAAATGCACAAGGTAAGACCAATTTATTAGAAGCTATATTATATTTATCAACAACACGTTCTCATCGATCTAGTGATGAAAAAAATTTAATACGTGAAGGATGTGAAGCTTTTTTTCTACAAGCAGAATTAATAAAACATCAGAAAAAACAAGGATTAAAGGCTGCAGTAAATGAGAAAGGGAAGAACTTATTTGTATACGGTAATCCTGTTTCACGTGTTAGTGATTTTATTGGAGAATTAAATGCGGTTATGTTTTGTCCGGATGATATGAATTTATTTCAGGCCTCACCGAGAATGAGACGACGGTTTATTGATGTTGAACTGAGTAAAGTAAGTAAAAAGTATGTATCCACGTTGTATAAGGCTGGTAAGCTTTTAAAAGAAAGAAATGCCTATTTAAAGAGTGAACGAGTAGATGAAGGTTTTTTATCGGTATTAAGTGATCAGTTAATTGATGAGCAAGTAATCATTATGAAACAACGATATTATTTTCTTCAAGAGTTGCTTTCATATAGTTTGCCTTTTTACAAAAAGCTTTCTCAAGATGGAACAACACTAGATATAGTATATGAGAGTTGTGTTGCTTATTGTGATGATGATAAACAATTAAAACTATCTTTAAAAGAAAAATTCAATAAGCAATTACAGCGTGATTTACATATGAAACAAACAAGTATAGGTATACATAAAGAAGATTTTTCGTTTCAAATAAATGGAAAAGATATAGAAACATATGCATCACAGGGACAAAAACGAAGTGTTCTACTTGCCTTAAAAATTGGGATGGTGCATATGATTGGTAAATTAATTCAAGAATATCCAGTATTATTATTGGATGATGTTTTTAGTGAGTTAGATGTATATCGTCGAGAACAATTATTAACATCACTTCCAGAGGAAGTACAAATATTTATCTCGACAACAGATACAAGCGAAGCTAAAAAAATAAGCAATGTCAGAAAAGTTACCTTATGGAAGGTAGATGACGGAAGTATTGTCAGGTGTTAGGAGGATGACTATGGACGAGAAGCAAATGACAGAATTACAAGAGATGGAAAATACTAAAGTTGACCACTCTTATACGGCTGATGATATTCAGGTATTAGAAGGGCTTGAGGCTGTTCGTAAAAGACCTGGGATGTATATTGGGTCAACAAGTGAAAAAGGTCTTCACCACTTAGTGTGGGAGATTGTAGATAATTCTATTGATGAGGCTCTTGCAGGATTTGCGACTGATATTGAAGTAGTCATTGAAAAAGGTGATATCATTCGTGTTAGTGATAATGGACGTGGTATGCCTACAGGTATTGTGGAGAAATCTGGTATTTCAGGTGTTGAGACTATTTTTACTATTTTACATGCCGGTGGTAAATTTGGTGGTGGTGCTTATAAAGTATCAGGGGGATTACACGGTGTTGGTGCTAGTGTTGTAAATGCGTTGAGTGAATGGTTAGAAGTTACGGTTCATCAAAATGGTAATATTTACGCAATGAAGTTTGCGGATGGTGGGAAACCTTTAGGACCGTTACAAGTTGTAGGTAGTACAGATCGTCATGGGTCAACTGTACGTTTTAAAGCGGATGCGGAAATTTTTAGAGAAACACAAGTTTATAATTTTGAAACATTAAATACAAGAATTCGTCAGTTAGCATTCCTTAATAAAGGTATTAAAATTATTTTAAAAGATGAACGAGAAGAAGAAGTAAAAGCTGTTGAATATAAATATGATGGTGGTCTACGTGAGTATGTACAATTCTTGAATAAAAATAAAAATGTATTACATGAAGATATCGTATATGTAGAAGGTGTAGAAGAAGGTATCTTAGTTGAGATTGCATTGCAATATAATGATGGATTTATGCCGAATATTTATTCTTTCTGTAATAACATTAATACTGCGGAAGGTGGAACACATGAGGATGGATTCCGTCTTGCGTTAACACGAATTATTAATGCATATGCTCGTGAAGCTGGTATGATTAAGAAAGATGAAACATTAGCTGGAGATGATGTACGCGAAGGGTTAACTGCAATTATTTCCATTAAACATCCAGATCCTCAATATGAAGGACAAACAAAGACGAAATTAGGGAATTCAGAAGTTCGTAAAATTGTATCAGGTATTTTAGGAGAACAGTTAGAGCGTTTCTTTATGGAAAATCCTGCAATTGCGAAAATTATTGTAGATAAAGCTATCTTAGCAAGTAAAGCACGTATGGCAGCGAAAAAAGCACGTGAGTTAACGAGAAGAAAAAGTGCATTAGAAATATCTTCACTACCTGGAAAGCTTGCGGATTGTTCATCAAGAGATGCAAGTGAATGTGAGATTTATATAGTCGAAGGGGATTCTGCTGGTGGAAGTGCAAAACAAGGTAGAAATAGTAGATTTCAAGCAATTTTACCATTAAGAGGTAAAATCATTAACGTTGAGAAAGCGAGAATGCAACGTATTTTTGATAATAATGAAATTCGCTCTATGATTACTGCATTTGGTTGTGGAATCGGAGATGAGATGGATATCTCAAAACTTCGCTATCATAAAATTATTATTATGACCGATGCCGATGTGGATGGTGCACATATTTGTACATTGATGTTGACATTCTTTTATCGTTTCTTACGTCCTATTATTGAAGGTGGGTATGTTTATATTGCGATGCCTCCATTATTTAAGTTACAAAAAGGACAACGTGTAGAATATGTTTATGATGAAGCAGGACGAGATCAAGTATTAAGTGAGATGGGTGAAAATGTTAACGTACAACGTTATAAAGGTCTTGGAGAGATGAACCCTGAACAGTTATGGGAAACGACAATGGATCCAGCATTTAGAACTTTAAAGAAAGTAAGTATTGCGGATGCGATGGAAGCTGATAGTATTTTTGAGATGTTGATGGGTGAAGAAGTTGCGCCAAGACGTGAATTTATTCAAGAAAATGCTGTATATGCAGATATTGATATTTAAGAATACAGGAGGATATTAGGATGGATTTAAATAAAGATAAGTTAATTGATGTTGATATTTCCAAAGTAATGAAGAAATCCTTTCTGGACTATTCAATGTCTGTTATTGTAGATCGTGCATTACCAGATGTTCGTGATGGATTAAAACCAGTACATCGTCGAATTCTTCATGCGATGAATGAATTAGGTATTGTGGCAAATAAACCATTTAAAAAGTCTGCACGTATCGTTGGGGAAGTTATTGGTAAGTATCACCCTCACGGTGATACTGCCGTATATGATGCCATGGTACGTATGGCACAAGATTTTAGTTATCGTTATATGCTTGTGCAAGGACATGGAAACTTTGGTTCTATGGATGGTGATGGAGCAGCTGCAATGCGTTATACAGAGGCTCGTATGAGTAAAATTGCTATGGAGATGCTTCGTGAAATTAATAAAGATACTGTAGATTTTCAACCAAACTATGATGGTGAAGAGGTAGAGCCAAGAGTTATGCCAGCACGTTTTCCTAATTTATTAGTCAATGGTTCAGTAGGGATTGCGGTTGGTATGGCTACAAATATTCCGCCACATAACTTAGTAGAAACAATTGATGCTGTGCTTGCGGTTATGAAACAACCAGATATTACAGTGATGGAGTTAATGGATAATTATATGAAAGGTCCTGATTTCCCAACAGGTGGTATTATTTTAGGGCGTTCTGGAATTCGTCAAGCATATGAAACAGGTAGAGGATCAATTATTACTAGATGTCGTTATCATGTGGAAGAAATGGATAATGGAAAACATAGAGTAGTAGTTACAGAGGTTCCTTATCAAGTAAATAAAGCAAATTTAATTACGAAGATTGCCGATTTAGTTCGTGATAAACAAATTGATGGAATTACATATATTAATGATGAGTCAAACCGTGAAGGAATTCGTATTGTCATTGAATTAAGAAAAGATGTACAAACAGAAGTAGTAATGAATCAATTATTCAGAATGACATCTTTACAAACTTCATTTGGGGTGAATATGCTTGCGTTAGTAAATGGAGCTCCAAAACAGATGGGAATTAAGGAAATGTTACAGCATTACTTAGATCATCAAATTGAAGTTATTGTGAGAAGAACGAAGTTTGATTTAAAAAAAGCAGAAGATCGTGCACATATTTTAGAAGGTTTACGTATTGCGTTAGATCATATTGATGCGATTATTTCATTAATTCGTTCAAGTGCAACAGATGCGATTGCTCGTGCTGGATTGATGGAACAATTTAATTTAACAGAAATTCAAGCGAATGCTATTCTTGAAATGCGTTTAAGACGTTTGACAGGATTGGAAAGAGATAAGATTGAGAATGAGTACCAAGAATTATTGAAAACAATTGCTGATTTACGCGATATACTTTCGAATCATGCTAGAGTTCTTCAAATTATTGAAAATGAATTAAAGGAAGTACAAAGCCGTTTTGGTGATGAAAGACGCTCAGAAATCATGGAAGGTGACTTCAATATGGAGGATGAAGATTTAATTCCTGAAGAAGATGTAGTCATTACTATGACGACAAATGGATATATTAAACGTATGCCAGTTGATACATACCGTACACAAAACCGTGGTGGTAGAGGTGTGAAAGGTATGGGTGTGAATGAAGATGATATTGTAGAAACACTTGTGACAATGTCTACACACGATTACTTGATGTTATTTACAAACTTAGGGAAAGTATATCGTATTAAAGGATATAAAGTGCCTGCATCAAGTAGAACAGCGAAAGGATTACCAGTTGTAAACTTATTAAGTATTGAGAAAGATGAAAAAATTACAGCATTAGTTCCTGTAAAACGTGAAAGTGAATCTGCATATTTATTATTTGTCACAAGAAATGGTATTGTGAAACGTACACCTATGCAAGAATTTGATTCTATTCGTCAAAATGGTAAGATTGCGATTACCTTACGTGAAGATGATGAATTAATGGGTGTAAAAGAAACAACAGGTGATGATGAAATTATTATTGCAGGATCTAATGGAAAAGCAGTTCGTTTCCATGAAAATGATATTCGTTCTATGGGTAGAACAGCAAGTGGAGTTAAAGGATTTAATGTAGATGGCTCTTATGTTGTCGGTGTTGCGACTTCAAGAGATGGAACACACTTATTATCTGTAAGTGAAAATGGTTATGGAAAACGTACACCAATCGAAGAATACCGATTATCAGGTAGAGGGGCAAAAGGTGTGAAAACGATCAATATTACGGATAAAACTGGTGAATTAGTATCTGTAAGAGCAGTGAATGGTGATGAAGATGCGATGATTATGACGAATACAGGTATTATCATTCGTATTTCAGTTGGTGATATTGGAATTTATAGTCGTAATACACAAGGTGTTCGTTTAATAAATGTTGGAGAAGAAGAATCTGTTGCGAAAGTTGCGATTGTTGAGAAAAGTGAAGATGATACGCAAGAAGTAAGTAGTACAGATGAAAATCCTGTACAAATGGTTGACAACAATGTGTAAGAATGATATAAATTAAGAAAACGTTGATAAGGATAAGTAATAAAAATATCTATTTACAGAGAGATAGCGTTTGGTGGAAGCTATTAATAGAGTTTTATGAAATCAACCTTGGAGTGAACTAGGGAATTGAGTAACTAGTTCCGGTAGTACCGTTATCACTTTGAGATGGCTTATATGTTGATTATATAAGTTAAGAAGGGTGGCAACACGAGGTATCGTCCCTTTATGGGCAATACCTCTTTTTTATTTTGTTAGGAGGATACTAAAATGCTAGATATGAAATTTTTAAGAGAAAATCCTGAATTAGTAAAAGAAAATATGAAAAAGAAATTTCAGGATAACAAATTAGAATTAGTTGATAAGGTTATTTTATTAGATAAAGAAAATCGTACTTTAAAACAAAAAGGTGATGATTTACGTGCACAACGTAATGCTTTCAGTAAACAAATCGGTGGCTTAATGAAAGAAGGAAAAAAAGAAGAAGCTGAACAAATGAAAGCTAAAGTACAAGCAATGGCTGATGAAATGAAAGCTACTGAGGAAAAAGAGGCTGAGATTTCTGCGGAAATTAAGGAAATTATGATGAAAATTCCTAATATTATTGACCCAACAGTACCAATTGGGAAAGATGATTCAGAAAACGTTGAAATGCAGAAATATGGAGAGCCTGTAGTACCTGCTTTTGAAATTCCATATCATACAGATATTATGGAAAGTTTTGAAGGTATTGATTTAGATAGTGCTAGAAAAGTTGCAGGAAATGGTTTTTACTATTTAATGGGTGATATTGCACGTCTACATTCTGCGGTTATTACTTATGCAAGAGATTTTATGATTAATAAAGGATTTACTTATGTAATTCCACCGTTTATGATTCGTAGTAATGTAGTTACTGGAGTTATGAGTTTTGCGGAAATGGAAAGCATGATGTATAAAATTGAAGGAGAAGACTTATATTTAATCGGTACTAGTGAACACTCTATGATCGGTAAATTCATTGATACTATTTTAGATGAAAAGAAATTACCATATACTTATACAAGTTACTCTCCATGTTTCCGTAAGGAAAAGGGTGCACATGGTATTGAAGAGCGTGGTGTATACCGTATTCACCAATTTGAAAAACAAGAAATGATTGTTGTATGTAAACCTGAAGAGAGTGCACAATGGTTTGAAAAATTGTATACAAATACAGTTGAATTATTCCGTAGTTTAGATATCCCTGTGAGAACACTAGAATGTTGTTCAGGAGATTTAGCTGATTTAAAATCTAAGTCAGTAGATGTAGAGGCATGGAGTCCAAGACAACAAAAATACTTTGAAGTGGGAAGCTGCTCAAATTTAACGGATGCACAAGCTCGTAGATTAGGTATTCGTGTAAAAGATAAAGATGGAAACAAATACTTTGCACATACATTAAATAATACAGTTGTAGCTCCACCTAGAATGTTGATTGCATTCTTAGAAAATAATTTAAGTGAGGATGGAAGTATTCATATTCCTGAGGCATTACAGCCATATATGGGTGGAACAAAAGTACTAATGCCTAAAAAATAATGTTTCACGTGAAACATTATGAATTAAATGTTATCTTAATTTA
>CAJFOG010000213.1 GCA_904395785.1 uncultured Eubacterium sp.
ATATAATATGGATGTTGATGATCATTATTTCGATGGGAGTATGTTTTTTACAAGGAAATGTGAATGTCATACAAGATGTATTTTTAGAAATTGGGGAAGAAACATATAATTTTGTTATTCCATTACTTTGTGTGACAGCATTTTGGAATGGTATTTTATATGTAGCGAAAGATTGTGGTATACTACAAGTTTTAGAAAGGCTATTACATCCTTTATTAAAAAGATTATTTCCTGATTTAAAAGATGATCGCGAAACACTAGGATATATTGCCAGTAATATTGTGGTAAATATGGTAGGGTTAGGTTCTGCTGCAACGCCAGTAGGATTAAAAGCAATGCAAAATATGCAAGAACATAATCCAAATAAATCTGTCGCAACTCGTTCGATGGTCACATTTCTAGTGTTAAATACAGCAGGGGTAACTTTATTTTCTACTACTTTAATTGGAATTAGGGCATCTTATGGTTCACAAGATGTTACAAGTTTTTTGCCATTTGCGATAGTATCGACATGTTTTGCAAGTATCATAGGATTAGCAGTAGATCGTTGGAGGAATTATCGTGAGTAGTCAATTTATATTACTTGGAATCATATTTATTATATTTTTAGTAGCTTGTGCCAAAAGAGTAAATGCCTATGCATCATTTGTGAAAGGAGTAAAAGATGGTTGGTTATTATTTAATGATATGTATCCAGCATTACTTGCGATGATGTTAGCAGTTGTATTATTGCGAAAAAGTGGTATGTTAGAAATGAGTGGACAGTTTTTTTCACAATTTATTCCGATTGTTCCAAAAGAAATATGGCCAATGGTATTTTTTCGACCAATTTCTGGTAGTGCTTCTCTTGCGATATTAGCAGATATATTTACCCAATGTGGTGTAGATTCTTTCACAGGATTTATGGCAAGCGTGATTCAAGGTTCTACAGATACAACATTTTATGTAATTACTTTATATTTTTCTAGTGTAGGAGTAACGAAAATTAAGAATGCATTATCAAGTGGCTTGATTGCAGATGTAGTAGGAATTACGATGGCGATTGTTTTATCTATCTTATTTTTTCATTAAGCTTTTTATAAATAACCTTTTACAAATAGTTATATTTCATGTACAATAACGTATGAAATAGGTAGGTGTTTAATTTGGATAGATTACAGAAAGTAATAGCACAAGCTGGTCTTGCTTCTCGCCGTAAAGCAGAAGAAATGATTGCGAATGGTAGAGTAAGTGTAAATGGTGAAATTGTGCGTGAAATGGGATATAAAGTAAAACGTGGAGATTATATTGAAGTAGATGGAAAATCTATTGAGAAAGAAAATAAAGTATACTTTTTAATGAATAAACCCAAAAAGACAATGTGCACAAGCAAAGATGAATTTAATCGTCAAACAGTAGTAGATATGATTGATTGTAAGGAACGTATTTTTACTGTTGGAAGATTAGACTATGATACAAGTGGTCTATTATTATTGACAAACGATGGTGCATTTGCGAATGAAATGATTCATCCTCGTTATCATCTTCCTAAAGTGTATAATTTAACAATCAATGGTATTCTTACAAAAGAAGATATGATAAAAATTAAAGAAGGTATAGTGTTAGATGATGGATATAAAACATTACCTGCAAAGTTTAAAATCACAGAAAAAGATCCTAAGAAAAAACAATGTAGTTTTGACTTAACAATTTATGAAGGAAAAAACCGTCAAATCAAACGGATGATGGCAGCACTTGGTTATGAAGTACGTCGTTTACATCGTAAAGAATTAGCGTTTTTAAAATGTAGTGATTTGCGTCAAGGAGAATATCGCAAATTAAAGCCATTTGAAGTTGTGCAACTAAGAAGTCTTGCGAATAAAGGTGTATTAAAAAATAAGTAAGAAGGTGGTATCTTCATTTCGAAGATTATCATACTTCTTTTTTATATAGAATTATATAGAATCAAAAAATAGTTAAATAATTATTCTTAAGTATATTAAGAAGATAATTTTTGTAAATCAAATGAATAAAGTGTATACTTGAAAAGTATATATAAAGGTTTCTAAACTATGATAGTTGTGTTAAACATAGATATCCTATTTAAGATAATACAATTAAATACTACTGAGAAAGGAACAATAGATTATATAGAGCAAAAATAGATAATTTTCTGATAGTATAAAAAAGGAAAGAAAGACTAAAAAAAGTGGAAAAATAAAGAGGTAGAAATAAAAAAGTGGAAAAAAGCAAAAAAAGATAAAAAACATGTTGACAAAGTAAAAGG
>CAJFOG010000214.1 GCA_904395785.1 uncultured Eubacterium sp.
TAATACTTTCTTGCAAGTATTAGAAAACAAAGATGCCATTATAGAAGAAATGAAAGAAATTGAAGATAAACTATTTGAATTCACATTAGATAATGCTGAATTGTTTAGTCAAGAAATTTCAGAAATTGATGATAAAAACAAATTATTAGAACTAAAAAAAATATTAATAAATGTTCGAGATTACAATAATATTATAAAAACGTTTGGTGACGAAAAATTAAAAAAGGAATTTGAGAAATTCCAAATTCATATGGTTAGTCAATTATTGTCAGAAGTACAAAGACATATAGGGATAATTAATCAGAAAGAATGTTTTGAAAGAAGTGATGAAACAAAACAAATGATTAACGAAGCCATGGCTAACATTCAATTTAGATTTAGTAAGATTGGTACTGAAGAAATGCAAATTGTATCATCAGCTCAAATTCAAGAGAAATGGGAATATACAATTCATTCTTTCACACAAAACGAAGACCAGGAGGATCCAGAGTTTATTACACTTAGAGATGCTTTTTTAAAAAGATTTAAAGAACATGGATTTGAAATTGATTCTGTTGCTAAATTTAACGAAGAAGCTAAAGCAATGGATGATTTTATAGCTAAATTAAGAGAATTAAAGAGAAAAAATAAGGCGTTAGCTAACAAATATAATGGCGATACAAAATTTATGAGAGTTCATAAACGTATTAAAGAAAAAAATCTTGAAAGAATTATAAAAAATGAAGGTGTTCCAATTATTTCAAACAGAGATGTAGAAATAGTGTATACCTTAACCAAAATTAAAAATGATATTGATCAAAAAGTATATGATAGAAACGATATACTTAAAAAAGATGCATATTTTGAACAAACTGTGATGAGAGAAATTATTACTAGTTTAAAGGAATTAAGTATTGAAGGTGAACGCAAAGATAGAATTTTCTTACAAAAATGTATTTCTGGTCAATATTTAAGACAATATAACGATACATATATGGCGACTACAAACTAAGGAGAGTTGTATGGAAGTAGAAAATATAAAAAGTAAAACTATAGAATTAATTGATGAATTAAAATCAACATGCCAGAGCTATGGGATGGGAAATGATGGTAATGAATATAAAATCATTACACAAATGTTTCTATATAAATTCTTGAATGATAAATTTTGTCATGAGTTAAAGTTAATACATCCTGAATTTAACAACATTGAAAACTGGGAAAAAGAATACGACAAATTTAGTGAAGATGATTTATTTGATTTATTTGATGAATTATCTCCAGATATTCCAAGATTATATCCTCAACATTTAATAACATATTTATGGAATAGACAAACTGATAGTGAATTTGACAAGTTACTTGACGACACTATGGTAGATATTGCTGAGAAAAATATTGATATTTTTTCTACAGAAACGACAAATAATACTCGTATTTCTATTTTTGAACCTTTAACAATTTATGTTACAGACGATTCAAGAAGACCAGCTTTTGCCAGAGCATTAATTGATAAGTTAATTAGATTTTCGTTTGAAGAAGCATTTAAACAAAGATATGATTTTTTTGCTTCTATCTTTGAATATTTAATTAAAGACTACAATACAGCTGGTGGCGGGAAATATGCTGAATATTACACACCACACTCTATTGCTACAATAATGGCTAAGTTGCTAGTGGGAGATGCAAAGGATTTACATAATATTGAATGTTATGATCCTAGCGCTGGAACAGGAACATTACTTATGGCACTAGCACATCAAGTAGGAGAAGATAAATGTACTATTTTTTCTCAGGATATTTCACAAAGAAGTAACAAAATGCTTAAATTAAATTTAATATTAAATGGATTGGTTTCTTCTTTAGATCATGCAATTCAAGGGGATACTTTAGTTTGTCCTTACCATAAAAGCGACGATAAAATGGAATTGAGAAAATTTGACTATGTTGTATCAAATCCTCCATTTAAAATGGATTTTTCAGATACTAGAGAAGCAATAGCTGATATGTCACAAAGATTTTGGGCAGGTGTTCCTACAGTTCCAAAGAAAAAGAAAGAAAGTATGGCTATTTATACATGCTTTATTCAACATGTTATTAACTCTTTAAAAGATACCGGTAAGGGAGCAATCGTTGTACCTACAGGTTTTGTAACTTCTAAAACAGGAGTTGAAAAGAAAATCTTGCAAAGAATAGTTGACGACCATATTGTTTATGGATGCATTAGTATGCCTTCAAATGTTTTCGCTACTACTGGTACAAATGTTTCAGTCTTGTTCTTTGATAATTCTAGAAAAGCAGATAAGGTTGTGCTTATTGATGCCTCAAAAATGGGGGAAGAATATAAGGATGGGAACAATCAAAAACGAAGATTGAGAAAAGAAGAAATAGATAAAATTGTTAATACATTTTTAAATAAAAAAGCCATAGATGATTTTTCAGTAACTGTTTCTTATGATGAAATAGTAGAGAAAAAGTACTCATTAGCCGCTGGGCAATATTTTGATGTAAAAATTGAATATGTTGAATTAACACAAGAAGAATTTCAACAAAAAATGAATGAATATACAAACAAACTACAAGAATATTTCAAAGAGAGTAACAAATTACAAATAGAAATTATGGAGCAGTTAAAGAAGGTAAAGTATGAGTAAATTTATAAAGTACAAATTTAGTGATTTATATGAAATGAGTTCAGGAATATCTTCTTCAAAAGAACAAGCAGGGCATGGATTTCCTTTTGTATCATTTAGCACTGTTTTTAATAATTATTTTTTGCCTGAAGAATTACCAGATTTAATGGACACATCGGTAAAAGAGCAAGAAACATTTTCTGTAAAAAAAGATGATATATTTATTACGAGAACAAGTGAAACAGTTGATGCTTTAGCAATGAGTTGTGTTGCCTTAAAAGACTACCCTAAAGCAACGTATAGTGGTTTTGTAAAAAGATTAAGACCTAAAACAAAAGGAATTGTATATTCAAGATATATAGCTTTCTTTTTAAGAAGTAAATATTTTCGTAAGGTTTTAGACTGTAATACGGTAATGACTTTAAGAGCTAGTTTTAATGAGGATATGTTTTCATTCTTGTATTTATATTTGCCTGAATATGAAGAACAAGTAAAAATCGGTGATTTATTATATAAAATAGAAATGAAAATTCGAAAAAATAATAAAATAAACGATAATTTACCGTATCAGTCGCTGATGGTAGCCTGACCGTTCATTAACATAGGCAACAACCAGTCACGAAGATTGATTAACTGGGAAGTTTCAATCATGTTAGCGTGAATAAGCTCGAAGGTTTGTAATACGGTTTGATTAAATTCGTCTAATAGTGTTTTGGGCGGAATCGGTACAGGCAAACTACTTAATGTATCTTGACTTACATTTTGTAAAATAGAACCACCAGTTTGTGTAGCAGAACTACCTTCTAATAATTTTAGATAAAACATCAAATAATACTGCAATTCCTTATCGGTTGCTGTACAGCAAATAACAAAACCGCAAAATATTGTGTTCTTTGATGGCTTAAATAATATTCTTGTTGCTCCCGGTATTCCGCTTCGTGCAATGATGATACTATCGTCAGACACATAATATTTATCACCTTTTTTGTGGGGAAGACTAATTATATCTAATTCATTTTCATCAAGTAAAAAGGAAGATGAAGAAATATTTCTTACATTGATAATGCGGTAATTTTTATCCCCTATAATACCTTTATCGTAATTGATTCCATTTTGGAAAGAACATAACTTTCCCAACGTTTTTACTTTCCAATTGGCAGGTATGTTACGTTTGAGTATATCATTTTGTATCATTTTACCACCCGAGAAGCGGAATGGTTTCCCCATTTCATTTGGGAAATCAAACTGCATAAATAAATATTGATAAATACTCTGTATTTGTTGCTCTAA
>CAJFOG010000215.1 GCA_904395785.1 uncultured Eubacterium sp.
AAATACTGTTCCTAATACTAACGCAAAAAACATACATACATGTGAAAATAGACGTCTTTTCGCACTTTTCGCAGTTGTTTTTCCTTGGAATACAGAAACTAATGGTAAACAAATTAACCCTAAAATAATAAGTGGCATAATAAATAACATCATAAATTCCTCCTAATCTAGTTCTTTCTTCATTGCTTCAAAAGCTATACCATTTCCCGTAAAATAACGAGAAAACATTTCATAAAATTCTAAACGAAGTACCTGAATACCGACAATCAGTCCTTCTAAACACATAACTAAAATATTTCCAAAAATACCGACTGCTAATCCACCAATACCTCCAACCATTTCCATAATCATTGTTACTGCCATCATCATACCCGCATGAGAAAGGACAAATCCTCCTACACGTAAGTAAGAAATAGTATTCGTAATATAAGATAAACAAATTTCAAATAATTCAAAGAACCCTTCTGTAAAAAATGCTCCAAAACCTTCAGGAAACATTGCTTGATGTCTTAATTTATGAGAAAGTGGCTCTTTAAATAAGATGATTAATAATGGTAAAAGTATAAATATTAAGATATACAGTGGATGGAAAAGTTTTACACCACATGCAGTAGCGCCAATACCTAGTACCAATGCACCATAAAATACAAACCCTGCTACCCCATTATGTGAGAACAACAATTCTGTTTTATCTTTATCACGCATATGCAAATAAACGTTAAACCCTATACTCGTTAAATTTAAGAATGCACCAATTCCCACTGCCATTAATAATAATGGTAGAATGAATGCACTAGACATTACTTCAATTGGCTTTTCTTCTAAATGAAATATGGTTTGAAACATTGGATCTAATAAGTGCTCATTTCCAAATACTGATCCAAAGATAAATCCAAAAATTGTAGAAAATATTCCAATCCGAACCATGATATCGCCTAACTTCATTTGTTTAAAACGACTTAATAAATAACCTACAAGAATCACACATAGTCCTTGTCCAACATCTCCAAACATCATTCCAAACAAGAATGAATACGTAATCGCAACAATCGGTGTTGGATCTATTCCATCATATTCTGGGATTCCATACATTTCTATAAACATCGAGAATGGCCTGGCAAACCACCCATTCTTTAGCTTCGTCGGAGGGTCCAGTCGCTTGTCACTATGTGCTGGGCGCACTTCGATTTCCACCTCCTTTAAGTCTTTAAACATTTCTTGAAGTAATACCACATCATCTTTCGCAACAAAACCTGTGATAGTAAATCTTTGCCCTAAACCGACCACATATTTACGAGCAACAAATGTTTTATCTAGAAACTCTAATTCACCTTGAATTTTTTCAAAGTTTTCTTTGCACTCTGCTTTTAATTGTTCAATTACTTCATCAACATGTTGTAATTGCTTATAATCTGATTCAATTTCCTCTTTTAATGTTTCCTTTGCTAATTCTGGTGTTCCATGAACAAACTCTGGAATACGAATACGTTCAAAATATAAACTAGAGAAAATATTATCGACGTCTCCTTCATATTTTTCTGTAGTTAGATACACACACCAACTATACGTATCATCTTCACTAAATGATTTAAACACAAAAGGACGATTACGATAATATTGCAATTTTTCAACACTATCTAATGGTAGTCTACCAAAACGTATTTTAATATATTTACATGCAAATAAATCATCAAAATTAACATCTATTCTTTCAATATTAGTTAATTGGATAAGGGCATCTTTATTTTCTTGAATTACTTGTTCTAATCCTTTTTTTATGTTATTCCCATTTTCAAAACGTGCATATATATCTTCTACATATTGCATCATTTCAGAAAGATTATATTCTTTTTCTCTGATAGAAACCTGTTTTAACTCTAATTGCATTTGAGCAACAATTTCATAAAAACGATTCAATGGTTCTGTGATTGGATTATCTTCATTCATTGATGTTAAACCATGTACTGAATCAATAAATTTACTAGCTGGTTCAGGATGAAAATAATCCAAATCGACAAATTTAAGAAGCACATCATCTAAATAAGCTTTATCTGCGCTAATATTGACTAGCTTCATCTTTGCGATAGCCATCACATAATCTCCTTTCTAATAAATCAACATTTTTTCAATATCTTCACTATCCACATGGTAGCGAACACCTTCTATAATATTGATAATATTTTCTAATTCAATTTTTTGTAGAAACATAAACGAACTAAATACCAGTGGAGCACTCATACTATAATACACATGTTTCTTTGCCATTTTATATCGAAACTTATCCATATACCATTCAATATACGTATGCTTTGTATCATCTATTTGCATATGATACCAAGACTCACTAAAACGTTTTAAAAACTCTTTATCCGTTGTATCCGCAATCATGGACTCTAACTTCGCGTTACTAATATGATGGTATATTGGTACAAGTGCATCACGAATTACATCTTCTCTTGCTTTAAAATAATGCTTGAATCGATAAATTTTCGCGATATTGGATAACTCTACTTCAATCGCATGAAATTCTTTTACAGCTTTTTTATTTTGACCTTTTAAAGTGTGATCTATCACATCAAATACATGTTTAAAATGTTTTTTATATAATGCTGTTTCACATTCTGTATACGCAATATTTTTTTCTTGTCCCTTTCCAATACGATAAGATGATAAAGTATCATAATAACTTGTTTTCTTTAAGATATCTAATAATTCATCAAATGTTTCTACACCACCAAGACGTAATAAATCAAAACACATATACGACTTCATAAATACTGGCAATTCTGCAATTGCATCTTCTCTTTCTTGACTAATTAAGACACGAATTTGTTGTAGAATCGTTTGTATTTCAATCTGTTGTATAAATATTTGAAAATATGGTCTTAGTGAAGAATCCGCATAGCGATACAGCTTTACTGTTTGTTCAAATAACGATCTACGTAACATATTTTCTAACTGCCCACGATGTACTAAATTTTCACGTACATCTTTCAATGCGTAAGCATATTGCGTTTCATTTTTTAAATAACTTGCAATTTCAGCAACACTTTTTTTATGCAACAGTTCCTGATAATCATTTTGTGTAAGTTGCCTTCCTCGCATTGCTTTTACTTTCGTAATTACAGCATTTGCCGCCATGTTAGGATTCACCTCCTATATCAAATAGTTACTTATGCAGACATTTCTTCACAATCATATCAACCCATTGCCCACAAGATGCATCATATTGTTCCTGTAGTCGAGCAAGCGTTTGTTCATACTGTTGCTGTTCATAAGCTATTTGTTGTTCAAGCTCTTGTTGCATACGACTACGTTCATGCTCAATGCGTTGCTCATTTTCCTTACGATAATGAGCTTTCAACTCGTCATGTTTATCTGCAATCAAGTGTTGAACATTACTTTTTTCTTTTCGCTTTTGTTCTAACAAACCACGCGCATGGCGATCCGCATCAATGATGTTTCTTATCATTGTATCCAAAAACAACCCCTCCTTTACGTATGGTATTTTGTATACCTAACAAAAAACCATCTGTATTATAGAACTTTTACTAATCGTACGCAATAGGTCTAAGAATAATTTGTTAAAAAATAAACAAAGTGATTTTTTAAATATTTTTTTGATATCGGTTACAAACTTTCTTAATCATATAAATAATTTTTACATAATTGCTAAATATTCCTTTAAAATAAGCTTTTTTTATATTATTTCAATATATAAGCGATTTAAAAAAGACCAAATCTTTTTTCCAATATAACAAATATTTATCTATTCATTATATTTACTTATATTGTATTTCTAATAAATTATTTTATACTTTTTTACTAAAAAAATAGTCAAATAGCTATGCGTTCAAAAATGAAAAATATTGAATGATTCCTAAACCAATAGACTTTGCTAATTCATTTTGATACTCCTCTTGTGTTAATTTATTACGCTCTTCTACATTAGATAAAAAACCACACTCTATTAATACTCCTAATTTTTTAGATTCATTTAATATATAGTAATCTCCTTCTTTTATTGTCATTTTAGTATTCGTTACACTTCTCATTTGCTCATGAATCATTTGCGCAAATTGTTTTGCTTGTTCATCTCCTTTTTTATAAAATACCTGAGAACCCTGTACTGTTGTATTTAAAAATGAATTCAAATGTATACTAATAAATACATCTGCTTTCTCATCATTTATATAAGATACTCTGGCCTTCATATCTTCTCTTTTTCGATTATCTGCACCTTCACTAGCTAAGTCTATATCTTCTTCTCTTGTCATCACAATATTAGCTCCACTATCCTCCAAGAAAATTTTTAGATTTTTTGTAATCGCTAAATTAATTTCATCTTCTTCAATATCCCCTTGATTCGCTCCCCCATCTTTTCCTCCATGTCCTGCATCTAATACAATCGTTACACCATCTAAAGGACGAAATGATCGCAAAGCAACAATTCTAGAAAATCTTTCTATCCAAACACAACTCATAAAAATTACAAGGATTATTACAAATCCCATCCAAAGATATCTTTTTTTCACTATTCATCACCATTTCACTATATGTTACAGATACTTTTATCATGCTATATTCGTTTTCGTAATACTTGCATTAAATGTCACGTAGTATATAAAAAGAATGTTGACAGCTTTATAATCAACATCCTATTATCACACTTTATTTCTTTTCTAATAAAACTTCTAATTGTTCCATTGCTTCTTGAAATGAACGTACAAAATATCCGTGTTCCAATAATCCCCCTAATACATAGTGATTCATTCCATATGTAGGTATTTCATATTGATTTGCACTTATCATTCGTATATCACTATTAATCCCAATAATAATAGGTACTTTTCTTTCAATCGCAATACCTAATTCAACCATTACACCAGCATCTTCATTAGTCAAATCTGCAATAAATATATCACATTCTCT
>CAJFOG010000216.1 GCA_904395785.1 uncultured Eubacterium sp.
AGTTTAGTAGAAATGAACGCCTAATAAAAGATGAATAAAAAAGACAATATAACGGTAATTTATGTATATTGACTTTTTATGCTATATTTAAAATCTAAATCAAAATTATTTTACAACTGTAAAAGAATTTAATTTAGAAGGTTTAAAAGCCTTAACTCAAAGTATATAATAAAAGGTTATTGCTTGATAACCTTTTATTATATTAATCTTGATGTTCCACACTCCATTCAATAAAATTACCACTAGTAGCATCTATTTCAAATTCATATTCCATACCACCATACATTATTTCGCCTTCATATATAGGTTTTCCATCATCATAGTCTAAGGATATTTTAAGGTTTTGTTCACTAGATCCATTTACTTTCGCAAGTGCTAAACTTTTGGCATTAGCTAAAGAAATAATATTTGATTGCACATTGTTATTTGTTGAAGTAGATGGTGTATCGTTTTCAATGTCATAATCATAGGAGATAATACGACCATCACTTTGTGCTATTTCATAATCATATTCTTTATTATTTGCATAAAACTCTACATTATAGATTGCGATACCATCATCATATTCAGGAATAATACGGAACATTCTAGTATCAGATATATCAACATTCGCATGTGATAATGCTATCGTTTTTGCTTGTTCCTTTGTAATAGATGAAGATGTGGAAGATTGTTTAGTTGATGCGTTTTGATTTGATGTTTGATTCGTATCTGTATTATTAGAAGATGTATCTTGCTTATTAGAATTATTTGTTATTGTATGTTTATTAGTAGTATCTGCCGTATTAGAATTTGAAGAGTTTTCTTTATCTGTAGAATTATTAGACACATCATTTTTAGGAGTTACTATGGATTCATAGGATGATTTTATGATTTCACCATTAACTCTATTCACAAAATATTCATATGTTTTATTATTTGTGGAAAACTTGACAGTATATACATTCGTATTATCTTTTGAATTTTTTTCTATTACTAATTTTGTAATGTCACTTTCTGATATATTCGCATGTGCCAAAACAATTTGTTTTGCTTGTTGTTCTTCTATTTCTGATGATGTTGTTTGTGCTCGAGTACATCCACTAAATAGTAGTAAACATAATAATAAAAATTTTTTCATCGTTGTTCAACACTCCATTCTATAAATTCTTTTGTAGTTGCATTAATTTTAAATTCGTATTCTTTATTTTGGTAATGTACTTCCCCTTCATATAACTGAACTCCATCATCAAACTCGTGATAAATTGAAATATGCTCGCTATTAGCACCATCAATACGTTCTAATACTAACTTTTTAGCTTCTTCTAATGAAATTATAGAAGCATTATCAGAAGAATCTAGTGTATAGTTTTCAATGTCATAATCTTTAGATAAAATTGTTCCATCATTTTTAGAAATTGTATAGTCATATTCTTTTCCATCTGCATAAAACTCGACTTCATATACAGCTGTATCATTTTCATAATCTTGTTTTACCTTTAAGTAAGAAGTCTTGTTTTCAGAAACACTAGCATCTTTCAATGCAATTTCTTTTGCTTCATCTTTTGTAATTTGTGTAGTTGGTATAGTATTATTTGTATATGTCTCTACTTCTGATTTTATAATTGTACCATCTGTTTGACTAATCTCATAATCATATTCTGCTTCATCTGTATAAAATTCAATACTGTAAATCGCTATACCATTTTCTTTATCTTTCTCTACTTGTATATTTGTAATATTTTCTTGAGATATGTTCGCATGAGAAAATGCGATTTCCTTTGCCTTTTCTTCACTTATTTCAGTTTTCGTACAACCAATTAAAAACATGGCACATAGTGTCATAATTACATAAATTTTTTTCATAATGATCCCTCCAATATAATATGAGTATACGATAAAAAGATTAAAGAAACATTAAAATAAAAAACTTGCATAATTAGAAAGGAATTATATATATAAGTTATCAAAAAATATTATTCGATAAGAGAAGAAGTGATTAATATGACTTATTTATCATTATCTAAGATTTTTTTATAAAGAAGTTGATAAGTATAGGCAATATTATCTACAAAGATACTCTTTAAAATTACTGGTATTAGAATCCATATATGATGAAATAAATTAAAAAGATACCTAGCAAAAAGGTATCTTTTTAAGTATTAAGGTAAACGTGATTGAATAAATGTATGAATAGCATTTACGGCTTGTGTTTGTTGTTCATCGGCACTTATTGTCGCATCTACATCACCTTTTTGTTTTCCATAATTTCCAAACTGAGCATGATTTCCACCTTCTATTTCCACAATATTTTGTGTATAGTCGATTTTATCTTCTACACTTTGATTGAAAGAACCATAGATTGTCAGGGCATCCTGATCTGATACATCTCCATATATATAGGCACCTAATAAGATTAGTCCATCTAGTGTATCTTGATGTTTTGCATAATAGCTTGAAGCCATTGCCCCTCCCATAGAATGACCGGTAATATACCAATGTTATATGTTAGGATGTTGTTTCATAACATCTTGTGCTGCATTTGAATGAAAGATGGCCATACGAAAGGGCATATCTACAAGATAACAATAATAACCAAGATGTTGTAGTTTTTCTAATATAGGTAAATATGCTATACTTTCTACTTTTGCCCCAGGATAAAAGATAATACCAATATCACTAGTTGTTTCTGGAGTAAGTGTTGTAACTCCATGTTCTTGTGTTACGCCAGTATGTTGTAATACAGCTAATGCTTTATCATCTGCATGATAATAATCCTGTACATATAGTCCGAATACTATGATACAAAGGGATAGGATGAGTAAGATTGTTACTGTTAGTTTCTTTTTTAAAGACCATGCAAGTTTCATAAATCAAATCCTCTCTAATCGTTCTAATATTTATTATATTGATGTTAGTATAAAAAGTGGACAGTCCTAATAGAGAAACAAACATTTATTTGGTACAATAATGGTAAAAGTAAAAAAGCAATAA
>CAJFOG010000217.1 GCA_904395785.1 uncultured Eubacterium sp.
ATTCATTAACACATAAGGGAAATAAATCTCATGAACACCACCTATAAAATGAATAATAATAGCACCTGGTGCACTACTTTTCGCTGAATCTTTCCCAAATAAACAATAAGCAAATAATAAACCAAGACCTGGACCTGGATTCGCTTCTATTAAGAAGAAAATTGATTTTCCAACCTCAGCAACTTGATCCATTCCTAAAGGTGTAAATACTCCATGATTAATCGCATTATTTAAGAATAAAATTTTTGCTGGTTCTACTAAGATGGAAGTTAATGGTAATAAGTTTTTATTCACCAAAAAGTTAACACAAACAACCATTCCTTCTTTCAATATCATACATAAAGGTTCAATTCCTAAACAACCAAACACAGCTAATATTGCAGCTAAAATACCTGCAGAAAAATTATTTACTAACATTTCAAAACCAGCTGGAATGTGGTTTTTTAATACTTCATCTAGTTTTTTCATTAAATATCCACCTAATGGACCTGCAATCATAGCACCAATAAACATTGGATCTTCTGTACCAGCTATTACACCAATTGCTGCAGCTGCTCCTACAATACCTCCTCTTGTGTCATATAACATTTTTCCACCAGAATAAGCAATTAAAATGGGTAATAAATATCTTTGCATTGGTGCAATCATCAAAGCCAATTGTTCATTAGGAATCCATCCTGTTTCCATGAACAATGCTGTAATGAATCCCCATGCTATGAATACCGCAATATTGGGCATCACCATACCGCTTAAAAAGCGTCCAAATTTTTGTACTTGTTCCTTCATACAATATTTCTCCTTTCTTTTTACAAGTAAAGTATAAGTTCTTATATAAAAAAAAACAATCTTATTTACTTTCAGTTTGTCACAAAAATAAGTGACAAAAAGTAAACCCTTACAACTGCATTCCATGTTAAATATACAAAAAAAAAGTCGCTATTCACGACTTTACTTTTCCTATGGCTGGGGTACTTGGATTCGAACCAAGGAAATGCCAGATTCAGAGTCTGGTGCCTTACCGCTTGGCTATACCCCAATAATTATTAAGTGTGTATATGATACTGTAATATCAGATATTTGTCAATAACTAATTATGTGTACAAAAACAAAAACGAAGATAAATATATATTTATCTTCGTTTACTATACGCTTATTTACCAACTTTTGTTTTAACTAATTCTAATACTTCTTCAGCTGTTGATAATGAAAGAGCTTCATTCGCAAGTTTTTCCATTTCTGCTTTGCTTAAAGAGTTTACCATTTTACGAGCATTTAAGATTTGAGTAGCTGACATTGAGAACTCATCTAATCCCATACCTAATAATAATGGTACAGCGTATTCTTCTCCAGCCATTGCTCCACACATTCCAGCCCATTTACCTTCTTTGTGTGCACCATCAATTGTCATTTTAATTAAACGTAATACAGATGGATTGTATGGTTGATACAAGTAAGAAACATGCTCACTCATACGGTCAGCTGCCATTGAGTATTGAATTAAGTCATTTGTTCCAATAGAGAAGAAATCAGCATGTTTCGCAAAGTTATCAGCATTTACTGCTGCTGCTGGGATTTCCACCATCATACCAACTTGAATGTTATCTGCTACTTTTACACCTTCACTAATTAATTTTGCTTTTTCTTCTTCATAAATCGCTTTTGCATCACAGAATTCTTTTACAGTCGCAATCATTGGGAACATAATACATAATTGTCCATAAACAGATGCACGAATTAATGCACGTAACTGTGTACGGAAAATATCAGTTTTATCTAAACATAAACGAATTGCACGGTATCCTAAGAATGGGTTCATTTCTTCTGGGAAATCAAAGTATTTTAAGTGTTTATCTCCACCAATGTCTAATGTACGAACAACAACACGTTTTCCTTGCATACCTTCTAATACTGCTTTGTATGCTTCAAATTGTTCTTCCTCTGTTGGAAAATGATCATTATCCATATATAAGAATTCTGTACGGAATAAACCTACACCTTCTCCACCGTTTTTTAATACACCTTCTACATCTTTGAATCCACCGATATTTCCAGCTAATTCAACTTCATGACCATCAACTGTCACTGATTTTGCATTTACTAAAACTTTTAATGCTTCTTTTTCATCCGCAAACGCCTTTGCTTTTGCTTCATATTCTTTTACTTGTTCATCTGTAGGATTTACAATGACATATCCATCCACAGCATCTAACACTAACATATCACCATGTTGAATTGTAGTCATTACATCTCCACATCCAACTACTGCTGGGATTTCTAATGAGTTTGCCATAATGGCTGAGTGACTTGTTTTTCCACCAATTGATGTCGCAAATCCTTTTACAAATTTATTTAACTGTGCGGTATCAGATGGTGTTAAATCATATGCTACAATAATTGTATCTTCATTAATACTTGTTAAATCAGGAATAGTTAATCCTAACAAGTTACATTTTAAACGATATGTAACATCTTTGATATCTGCTGCACGTTCTCTAAAGTAATCATTATCCATTGCTTCAAACATCGCAACCATTTGATTCGCAACTGTATCTGCTGCATATTCTGCATTTACTTTATCATTTTCAATCATAGATACAATTTGAGAAGCAAACTCAGGGTCACCTGCCATCATCAAATGTGCATCAAATACTGCTAATTCTTCTGCAGATAATCTTTCTGCTGCACGTTCTTTCACACCTTCAATATCTGCTTTTGTTTTTTCAAGTGCTGCATTAAATTTTTCAATTTCAACACTTGGTGTTCCATCTTTTTTCACTATCTCTACTTTCGGAGATTCTAGTTTATAAGCTTTTGCGATTGAAATACCAGCTGATGCTGCAATACCTTTCAACATAAGTATATCCTCCTCTTGTCAATCAACTACTTATTTATAATAAATTTAACATTTGGCATAGAAAACGCTTCCTTTTATGCCTACATATAACATCATAACACTTTTTAACGGTTTAGGCAATCAAAGAATTTACGCATTACAATCTTTTTCTCTTGATGATAGACAGATTTGGTATAAAAAGGTTTCCACCAGTCTTGTTCAATAGGTAATAATACATCATTGAATAATAGTTGTAATTGCCTCCCTGTAAAATTATGAAAATTTTCTTCAATAATTTCTATTAAATCTTTTTGTGTATGAAATAGTACTTCATTTTCTTCACAATGTAATGCTACATCTTGATAACAATCACTGAGATAAGATAATGCTTTTTCTATCTCTGCATCTGTATAGTAGTTATAACTCATACCTCTCTACCTCCCTTTACTATATATTTACGTAGATAAAAGTAAAAAATACAAAAAAGGAAAGAACATCTTTCCTTTCATAAGCCATGATAAAAACTAAGCCATCCTACAATAAATAAAGCTAAAACGGCCAAGGCAATTAATAAAACAGGTAAAAATACACTGAATCCTGCAATCATCAACGCCAAAAAATCATTTTTTTCCAACATATCTTCTTTTGTAGGATCTTTTTCTTTTTTTCGTAATAGCTCTTTTAAAGTTGGTTTACTCATTAAAACTCACCTGCAAAGTGACATTGTACCTTATGTCCTGGTTTTACTTCTTTTATTTCTGGAACAGTTGTTTTACATACATCTTTCGCATAAGGACAACGAGGATGAAATTTACATCCACTTGGAGTATTTACGTTACTTGGAATTTCCCCTTTAATAACTTGCATTTGTGTCTTTCTTGTAGGGTCAGGAATAGGGATTGCAGACATTAAAGCTTTCGTATATGGATGTTGAGGGTTGGAGTAAATTTCATCTTTATCTGCAATTTCAACCATACTACCTAAATACATAACCCCTACACGATCAGAAATGTGTTTTACAACACTTAAATCGTGAGAAATAAAGATATACGAAATATTATGTTCTTTTTGCATATCTTTCATTAAGTTAATAATTTGCGATTGAATAGAAACATCTAGCGCACTTACCGGTTCATCACAAATAATGAAACGAGGATTTAATGCTAATGAGCGAGCAATACCTATACGTTGTCTTTGTCCACCAGAAAATTGATGTGGATAACGATAACAGTAATAGCTTGGTAAACCACATTTTTCCATTAATTCTTTAATGTAGGCATCTAATTCTGGACCACGTTTATAAATTCCATGGGCAATTAATGGCTCACTTAAAATATTGAAAACATTCATACGTGGATTTAATGAACTATAAGGATCTTGAAAGATAAATTGCATTTCTTCTCTTAATTTTCTCATTTCTTTTTTATTTTTAGTAAGAATGTTTTCACCTTCAAATAATACTTCTCCACTTGTAGGTTCGTGTAAACGAAGAATTGTACGTCCTAAAGAAGATTTACCGCAACCAGATTCACCTACTAATCCTAATGTTTCACCTTCATATAAATCAAATGTAATTCCATCTACTGCTTTTACACAAGGTTTATCATCTGTCAGTTTCCCTTTCCCAAGAGGAAAGTATTTCTTTAGATCACGGACTTCAAGAATTTTCTTTTTTTCCATAGTTTAACCCTCCTGTGCAGATGATTGTTCTGCTTGATTTTCATATAGGAAACATGAAACATGGTGTCTAGATTTAATTTTCACACTTCCTGGTTGTGCTTCACGACATTTATCCATTGCTTTTGGACAACGATCCGCAAAATAACATCCTTTTGGTAAATAAAGTGGATTAGGCACATTTCCTTCAATTGTTTGAAGACGTTCACCATCTGTTGCCAATGAAGGCATACTATTCATTAACCCAATTGTATATGGATGCTTAGGATTTTCAAATAATTCATTCACTGAAGCACGTTCCACAACTTTACCTGCATACATAACATTTACATAGTCCGCCACTTGCGCAACAACTCCTAAATCATGCGTAATCAACATGATACTAGTTCCTGTTTTCTCTTTTAATTCGTTCATTAAAGAAAGAATTTGAGCTTGAATTGTAACATCTAGTGCTGTTGTTGGTTCATCTGCAATTAATAATTTTGGATTACAAGACAATGCCATCGCAATCATAACACGTTGACACATTCCACCAGATAATTGATGTGGATAGTTTTTAAATACTTTTTCAGGTCGAGAAATACCAACCATTTTTAATAATTCTACAGCTCTTTTATCTGCTTCTTCTTTCGTTACATCCTCATGTAATAAAATATTTTCTGTAATTTGTTTTCCAATTGTAAAAACTGGGTTTAATGATGTCATCGGTTCCTGAAAGATCATTGATACACCATTACCTCTTACATCACGAATTTGAGCATCTGTTGCAGTTGCAAGATTAATACCAGATTCCCCACGCTCTACATCACCCATATACATAATTTTAGAACCTTCCATAATTTCACCTGGTTTAGAAACAAGTCCTAAAATTGACATAGCAGTTACACTTTTTCCACAACCTGATTCTCCAACAATCGCCAAAGTTTCATTTTCATACATGGTAAAATTGTTTCCGTCTACTGCTTTAGAAATACCTTTTTTTGTTTTGAAGTAAACTCTTAAATCTTTTACTTCTAATACTTTCTTATTTACTGACATAACATTTCACCTCTAGTTCAATTCTTTAGGATCGAAGGCATCACGTAGACCTTCTCCAATAAGGTTAATAGAAATAACTGTTAATAGACACATCACACCTGCAGGAATCCACTGCCAAGGATAGTTTTTAAATACTGCAGCTTGACGAGCTAATTCCATTAAATTACCCCAAGAAGGAGTAGGAGCTACAACTCCCATCCCTAAGAATGAAAGTCCTGCCTCTGTTAAAATCGCACTTGCCATAGTAAGTGTCGCATTAACAATAACTAAGTTTAAAACATTCGGTAATAGATGCTTAAAGATTTTTGAAAAATCGTTAATACCTAATGCCTCACAAGCTTGCATAAATTCACGTTCACGTAAAGTTAAAATTTGCCCTCTTACTAAACGTGCAAGACCTGGCCATGAAAGTGCTCCTATCAATCCTGCCACTACATACATTTTTTGTGTTTGCGGTACCCAAAGCATAGATGCAGATACTGCAATAATCATCGGAGTAAATGGTAAAGAGTAAATAATTTCTGAAAAACGCATTAAGATATTATCGATTCGACCTCCATAATATCCTGCTACACCACCAATTACACAACCAAGAATTACTGTTAATAATGCTGCAATTACACCAACTAAAATAGAAATACGTCCACCTAAAAACAAACGGAAAAATACATCACGACCTTGTTCATCAGTTCCAAGCAAATATTCACTACTCGGTTTCAAGTTTTTAATGTCAAAATTATAGTCATACATATCTACATTCAAAATCATAGGAATGAAGATTACTGATAATACAATTAACACAAAAATTATTAAACCTGCCATTGCAACTTTATTCGTACGAAATCTTCTCCAAGCGATTCGCCATGGCCCAATAGATTCAATTTTTTCTCCAGTTTCTAAAATAACTTCTTTTTCTTTTGCCATAACAATTACCTCTACTCATCTACTTTAATTCGTGGGTCTACCAACGAATAGAAAATATCAGCTAATAAGTTACCTAAAATCATTAAAATCGCACTAAACATCAAACATGCAGTCACTAGACTGTTATCACGTGAGTTAATAGCTTCAATTAAAATATTACCAAGACCTGGCCAAATAAATACAGTTTCTAAAATAACAGCTCCACTAAATAATGATGGGATGTACATACCTAGTAATGTTACTAATGGAATCATAGCATTACGGAAAGCATGTTTATAAATCACTACTTTTTCTTTTAATCCTTTAGAACGAGCTGTACGGATATAATCTTGATTAATTACCTCAATCATTGAGTTACGAACGTATCTTGAAAATGATGCGAATGTTCCAAACCCTAATACAATAACTGGTAAAATAGAATGTCTTGCAACATCTAAAATTTCTGCAAATATATTAGGATAACCAAATGCCATCATTGTTGCATCTCTCATACCATTTAATGGGAATCCTGGAATTTTTAATGCTACATAAAATAATAATACTAACGCAAAAAAGAATGACGGTACACTTATTCCTAACAAAGAAAATACAGTCCAAAAGTTATCATATGCACTCCCTTTTTTTACTGCTTGACGAATTCCTATAGGAATTGCGAATAAAAGAGCTACAATTAATGAAACTGCATTTAAATAAAATGTATTCCATACATAACTTCCAATTACTTCAGCAACAGGTTCTTTTAATTTCATACTATCTCCTAAATCACCTGTTACCATACGTGCCATCCAACGTACATATTGTTCTGGCAATGATTTATCTAATCCCAATTCTGCACGAATCATTTCTCTTTGTTCTTCACTAACATCAGAACCAGCACCTAAATAAGCATCAACTTGATCTCCAGGCATTGATTGTACAGTTGCAAAAATAACAATGGAAATGATAAAAACTACTGGAATTAGATTTATGATTCTTTTTATGATGTATTTTAACATCTTCTTCACCTCATATCTATAATTTCTTGTGTTGATGATATAAGAGCAAGTCAATAACGGCTTGCTCTTATCATCATTAATTTTTACAAACTACTATTCTATATATGCATCAGCAATTGCATTTGCCCAATTACATACTGGACCAGTTTTTAAATTTTTAACTCTTTTGTTATATAAATCAAAATATTGGTTACCATATATAGGTAAAACAGCCATATCATCATTTGCTTTAATTAATGCTTGCTTATAAAGTTCTATTGATTTAGCATTGTCTAATTCATGCTCACCTTGTTCTAATAAATCAACCAATTCAGCATCATTTAAGCGTGTTCGGTTATTTTCACTACTATTTGGATCATATTGATTATTTACCTCTGTAGTAGATACTCCAGTAAAGGATGTCGCCATAAAGAACACATTCCATTCATTTAATGCATTATCATTTTTTGTTTTATCTAATAATGTATTAAATTCTACTGTTGTTTGTTTTAAATCAACTCCTAATTCTTGTCCCCAAGATTTTTGCCACATAGGAATCAATGTATTTAAAATA
>CAJFOG010000218.1 GCA_904395785.1 uncultured Eubacterium sp.
AAGAAGCAATATCACAAATTAAAGAGAAACAATATGATGCCAATATAACAGGAAACATAATTTATATAGGAATGGCACATTATCATAAAGAAGTGGAAATCGTATGGGAAAATAGAGATTAAATATTGAAAAGGAAATAGTATGAATCTAGTTTCCTGATAATAAGTTTATTACAATTATTATATTAATTATGTCAGCTGACAAATTATTAATTTTATTATTATTTTTATGATATCTTTTTAAAGGGAGAAATATTTTAAGAGTACGTTGATTTAAGAAAGTAAAGAAAGTATGAATTTATGAAAAAAATAGTTTCTATGTTGATGCTTGTTCTAACGGTAGCTATAGGGAATAATGTAACAGTTATTAAGGCAGAGCAAAATGCTTATGAAATCGGAGATGATTATGTTATTATTGATTATGAAAAGTATGATTTAATTGATAATAAAATAACTTTTGAGGGAAAGGAGTGTGAATTAATAAATAATAATTTAATAGGATTAGATGATGAAGGAGTGGTTACTGTAATTCCGTTGCCTGTAAAAGAGAATATGTTAAGTAATAAAGAAAAGGAAAAAATATTACAGGAACAAGCAGAATCTATAGCTAATAATTTAATGAGAATAGAGTCTAGAGCGACTAGTTTGCCTTATTCCAAAACAATTCCAAGTGGTCAAAGAAATGCTCAAACTCCTAAATTTGATATCAATATTCCAGGAAAAACTTTTTATAGGTATACGTATTTAACAATTACAAAAATGCCTCTATTATCGTCTAAAAACTTTAGTGTAGCATTTATTTATAGTGATATAGCTGGAAATTGGTATGATCAAACTTTTTATACTAACTATAATTTTGGAAGTAAAAGTTATATAAAATATCTTAATTTAACTACGACTCGCTATGGAATTATTTCCATGACTTCTTTAAATAGCAGTTCTGGTTATACTTATACTATTAGTGTTAAATCTGTATAGTTTTTATAAAATATAATAATTTCATATACTACAAGAGGAGAGAGAAGATATGAAAAAAATGCTTTAAAAGCTTTTATTGTCATTTGTGTTGTGTTAATTGTAGTTATAGGTTCATTTTATTTTTGGTTTAGAAATCATCCTACGGTAGATATTACCATTAATAAAGGTAGTGCAGGAGAACAATTAGATATTGAAACACCAAATATCGCAATAAATGAGCAATTTGGAATAAAGAGTAGTGCAGAAGTTGAATTAAAAGTATTAAACATTGTGGATCAACATGAGTTTGTCTGTTACGATCTAAGAGAAAATTATAAAACTTCAGATATTAAGTTAGATATTGTGAAAGCAGATGAACATCTTGTATTAAAATATACGGGAAAAGCTGTAAATAAACAAGGTAAAACAGTAGATTATCAAAATGAAATTGAATGCGACATGAATATCGATGTTCAAATTATTAAGTATTAAGATTAAAAAAGTTTTATCAAAAAAAAGGCGTGTAATTTCTTAAATATTGCACGTTTTTTGCATATTAATCATGCTGTATAAAGAAAGAAGTTATGCATAAGTCTTTGTTACAAATAATAATGGAAGAAATCTATTAAAATATAATATGTTAAGAGGTTATGAAAGAATTGGAAAAGGTAGGTTCGATGTATTTCTTATGTAGTAAAATCTAAATATAATGAAAAGTTTGTAAATTGTAATCGTAGATTAATTTAAAAATAGTTTATTTTAAAATATTGTGTGTAAATAGCCTAAATGCAGATAAAAAATAATTTTTTAAATTGACAAAAAATGAAAAGGTGAGTATGATTTTTTAGCTAAGGGAAGTGATATGGATGGATAAACAAAAAGAAATAAACCCTAAATTAATAGGATTTATCATCAAACAAGAAAGATTAAAGAAAAATATAAGTGCAAGCAAATTAGCACTAGGAATAAAGAAAAGTAGACAATATATATCAGATATAGAAAAAGGTATGAAATCAGTATCACACGCAACGATTACAGAAATATTTGAATTTCTAAATATAAAATTTGAGTATCAAGAATGTACAGAAGCGCAAGATTTATTTCAAAAATTTATTGATTATTATTATTTAAGAGATATACCAAATGCGATAAATAGATTAGCAACGATTATATCGAATGATGTATATAAGTATAGTTATGATTATCCTTTAATTATATTATGTGATTTTATCTTTCAAGAGTTAACACATTCAAATAGTAACTTATCAGGTGATCTGTTTGAATTTTTAAATGAAATTCAATGCTGTATTTTTTTGTATTTTAAAGGTTTTTCATTATTAAATAAAAAACAGTATGAGGAAGCATTACAAAGTTTAAGAGATGCGAAAAAATATGAAGTTCATATTCCCAAATTTAAAGGTTTAATATATTATGCAGAAGCACTTGGATATGATAGATTAAGCGATTACTTAAAATCATTAGAATATAATAAGAAAGCTAAACATGAATTCTTAGAATATCATAATGTTGAGAGGTCATTAACAAGTAGTTTACATATTGCGAATATTTATTCAAAAATAGGTAGATTACAAGAGTCAATAGAATTATATTCTGATATATATTATGAAGCTAAAAGATTTCAAATATATAGAATTATTGAACTTATTCATTATAATTTAGCTATTGCTTTTCTCTATAATCAGCAGTTTCAAGATGCAATTAATGAGATTCATAAATTAGAATATTCTCGTAATATGTTAGCTGACTATTTTTTTGTGTTGACATGGGCATATTATGAATTGGGGGAATATATAGAAAGCAAAAAGAATTTAGAAAAGCTAATACAATGTAATACCATTGAATTATATTATCAACATATTATTACACTACAGTCTTTAAGATTACAAAAAGATTTTAATGATGGTGTATATGAACAATATTTAGAAAATATCGTATCATATGTATTGAAAAATGAATTGTTGCCTGAACAAATATTTATTTTGAAACATACGATAGAGTATTTTGAACAAAAGAAAGATTATGAAAGCGCATATAAATACTCGAATAAATTAAATGTATTACTAAATCAGCGTATTTAAAAAGATCTTATTAAAGATCTTAGTTAATATAATAATTAATGTGGCATATCTTCTTTGTATCCAACTCTTGCATTAACTGAATTATCACTTACAGATATTCCTAATACACTTATAAGAGATAAACAACACATTGCAGTTAATAACATTTTTTTGAACATTTCTTTTTTCATTCTATCACCACCTCTAGAAATACTATAAC
>CAJFOG010000219.1 GCA_904395785.1 uncultured Eubacterium sp.
CATATTGCTTTATACCAATTTTGGAAGCAAATGCACTAATCCCCCCCCATTCATCATAGAAACATACTTCTTTTTGTTTACAAACGTCTTTAAATGAATAACAAGAGTATTTATGATCTGTTAAAAATAAATTATTTAATTTCTCATTATTCTTATAAAGTATTAAATGTGCATGCGTATTTATTCGTTCATAGCTATTTAAAACATCCTCAGTCAAAAATTTTCTTAAATCACCAAATATAACATCTATATCACAATGCCCCCAGAAATCATAGCCTTCAGTGTATTGAGGAAAGATATAGCCGAAGCCACATCTATATTCACATACCTTATAAGGTGTTTCTAAAGATATAGGAAAATTAAATTTACCTTTGATATATGACTTCATTTGCTCAAAGGTCGTATGCTCAACTTTTAAGTTATCTGGAATATTATCTATTCCCTTAACATCAGTAAAAAATACAAAATTCACTGACGGATTTAAACGAACACTCTCTTTCCAAAAATCAAAATAATTAGGCAATTTTCCAAACCAAAAAGCAAATATCACTATTTTTTTCATAACTTGCGTCTCCTTAAAGATTTAATAATACAATTAGGTGTACAATATTTTAAGATCGTTTTATAATCAATTAATTTTAAATATTTAATTAATAACATAATATTATTCTTATTAATAAAAAACTTTAATTTATGAGATATTAAACCATTAACTATATATACTTTATTAATCTCTTTTGTAAACAATTCATGATGTCTATTACTAGTGTATTCGTCTAGCAATCTATAAGTATTTATTGCTTTTTTTTGTACCTTCATAAACTTCTCTTTATTGTTTCTCCATTCACTAGTTACCGAACCATTATTTTTTCTATATGCCGCCATTTTTTCGTTTAGACAAATACCATAGCCTTTATCTAACGACAAACAAATATACACCATATCTTCTGCAAAACATTCTACAAAAAAATTTGGTAAAGGTAAAACAGCTGATTTTCTCAAAAAATATGATGGAACATAAGGTATAAAAACTGGTTTTTCAAAATTAAATAAGTCTTCTAGACTTACTTTTTTATTTAAACACCTTTCTGTATAATTCCAGTTTCCTAAAATATTCTTATTATCATCTACTTTATAACAATCATGAAAACATATAGTACAAAAATCATCTTTTTCCATAATATCAAATTGTTTTTGAAGCTTTTTTTCATCGAGCCAATAATCGTCACCTGCACATATTGCAATATACTTTCCTTTAGATAGTTCCATACTTTTTTTAAAATTCATCATTGATCCCAAATTTGTATCATTTTCAATAATATTTACATGTAATTTTTCATTTTTAAAATTAAATTCTTTTATAATTTCTAACGTACGATCCTTACTCCCATCATCACATATATTTAATTCAAAATCAAAATCCGTAATCTGTTTATCAATACCAATTAAAGTATCTAAAATAAACTTTTCATGATTAAATGTAACACAACTTATACTTACTTCTATCATACTCTAACTTAATTATATCCTTTCTATTAAATTCATATTATTCTTAGGTAATATACCTAACAATAAAAACAGATAAACACTATAATTTCCTACTAATACACCATTCGATGAAGTACTATAAAATAAAATAATTAAAAACAAGAATATAGAAAGTAACGTTCCTATTCTATAATTCTTTGTTCTATTTAAAACATAATATAACATTACTATCAATATAAATGAATATACTATTAATCCAAGTATTCCCGTTTCTCCAAGAAGCATAGGCCAAAAAGAATCAGTCAAAAACATTGGATCATGCTTACTTAAACCCCATACTTTATTAAATCCATATTCATAGTAAAGCGGAGAATAGTTAGACAATGTTAAAGCAGAACCATATGTTGAAAATCCTGAACCTATTGGAAAAAATCTTTTAACATTTTCAAAACTATATCTTAACAAATATGCTCTTGCAGACATAGTCTCTGATAAAAAATATATTTTAATTTGATTCCAACCTAGTAATGTAAAAATTGGTATCAATGCGATAAACGACTTACAACTTAATTTTAATTTAAAAAAATCTAATAAATATATACACACAAAACAAAATACTGTACCCATTCCGACACCTCTAAATGTCATAAAACATATAATACATAGTAATACATTCCATTTAATATTTTTGTTTTTATCAAATAAAAATAAAATGAAGAAAAAGTAGATACAGTACAGAACAAGCTCTCCACCTGTTCCAAACAAGAATTTATAACTTCGTATTCCATATCTATAATCATGTGTCATATTTATATCAAAGAACAAATTCAAAATACAAAAGATAAATATAATAAGAATTTGAAATTTAATAATTCTTTGTTGGGACTTAAGGAATGTCATATAATCAAAATTTTCATCAATTTTCTCACTTATTATTAATGTTAGTATAGGCTTCAAATAAAAACAACCGCCAATTAAAATCAAAAATAAAGATTTTTGATAATGATTAACTAAATTTCCTAGAAGACCAATTATCAATATTAAAATCCCTAGAGATAATAATACTTTCAAATTATTATTAATGTCAATCTTAGTTTTAAATCTGAAATAAAATATAATGAAACCAGCAATAAGCAATAATAATTCATCAAAGTAATCCATTAACGATATATAATTAGAAATAAGTTTTTGATAAATTAATAAATGAAACAAAACTGCTAATAATACACCATTTACTTGTTTGTTAGTAAAATTATTCAATATTTTCATTAACGATCATCCTCTCATATCAATACTTATGTAAACAACTCAGAATATATATTTTTTAAAGAAAATAGCATCTTCTCTTCACTAAATTTACATTCAATTAGATTACGAGAATTTTCTCCCATTTTTTTTAATTCAGACTTGTTCTGCAAAAAATATATAATACTTTTTTGAAGCTCATTCTTATTTCCTGCAGTTATCAAAAATCCATTTTCTCCATTTTTTATAACTTCAGGAATACCTCCTACTTTCGATGAGATTATTGCACACTTGTAGCTCATTGCTTCTAAAACAGCCATAGGAAGACCTTCATTATAAGAAGGTAACACGAATAGATTAGCCCAATTCAATAATTCTAGTTTCCTCTCTAAATTAACCCAACCTAAATTCTTTATATTAGTAAGTTCGTATGTTTTAATTAATTTATTAACTTCATCAATTTCTCCATCTCCTCCCAAATAAACTTCTATATCAATTAGAGTTTCATCTTTTATTTGTTTTAATACATCTAATAAATCATAAATTCCTTTCCTCTTGCCAAATCTACCTAAAAAAAGAATTTTTAATTCACTATACGTCTTTTCATCTACTTTTATAGGTAATTTAACAGCATTACTAACTACTTTAATCTTATTTACATTGGTATAATTTGAAAAAAATTTTTTCCATGATTCAGACAGTACTATTAAAATATCTATGTTATCAAAAAATTTTTTTCTAACTTTCTCTTTAAACCCTTTATCTAAACTTTTATAAAAAGCTTCTGATTCTGAACCATGAAAATGAACTACAGTTTTTTTATTAAATAATTTTAATAAATATATAATAATAAATTTCCTATAAAAACTACCTTTATATGAAACATGAATATGAAAAATAGAATATTCGTCTTTAAATATACAGAAATAAACTACTTTGATTAGAGATAATAAATATAAAGATATCCACTTCCAAACTGATTCCGATGTATAAGTTGCTATATGCTTCATTTCAAATTCATTTCTCAAATCGGATTTATAAACATTATTGATTACGGTAGCAATTCCACCCTTATCTTCTAACGATGATCCTATTAATACTACTTTATTTTTAGATTTTATTAAATAATTTTCTAGCTTTTCTTCAATAGATGATAGCAGAGATTTATTATCTAATTTTAAGTCCATTGTTGTAATTAAATTTGAATTACTTATATATTTATTTAA
>CAJFOG010000220.1 GCA_904395785.1 uncultured Eubacterium sp.
AAAGAAAGTGATACCGTTCTTTTTGATGGTTCTATATTAACAAGAGGTGCTAGTGAAACTGATTATATAACTTCCTCTAATTTTCCTGATGAAAACTTTAGAAAAGCTTTAATAAGATTAGGTATTACTTCGAAAACAGATGTAGAAAGTACTACCCAATTAGATGTTTCCATGCAAAATATATTTAATTTAAAAGGAATTGAATTATTCACAAAATTAGAGACATTAAATGTATCAGTGAATAGATTAACATCTTTAGATTGTTTACAAACTTTATCATCATTAACATGGTTAGATGCTAGTAATAATGGATTAAAAGGAATAAGTAATTTACCGAGTTCTTTAAAATATTTAGATGCTTCAAGTAATTATGGGATTAGTGAAGTAGAAGTAAGCGACCTTAAAAATTTATGGTATTTGAATTTAGCTGTGAATAGTTTAACATCAATTGATTTATCAAGTAATTCTGCATTAACACATTTATTTTTACAAGAAAATAAATTGACACGACTTGATTTGAGCAAGCAAACAAATCTAGACCCAACTTTCTTCGAGTTGTATAAAAATGAATTGAAAGAAGTAGTTACGCCTAAATTAGATCAAACAGTTGCTGCATCTGCTTTCTATCAGCAGAAAGTTGAAAAAGGTTATGAAACGATTTGGAAAGTGAATGGTAGATCGTTATTATCAGCAGATGATGTTGTGTTTGATGGAAGTACATTAACTTCTGAAGTAAAAGGTAAAGAGTACAAAATAATTTTCCATGCAAATGATAAAACATCAACTACAAAAGAAACTACTGCAACTTTTGGTGAAGAAAAGGTATTAGAAACAAATACATTTACAAAAACAGGTTATACTTTTGTAGGTTGGGCTTATAAATCAAATGCTACTAGTGTAGATTTCACTGATCAAGGCAAGTTGAAGGTAGAGGAATATCCTTCAAATGGAAATATTGATTTATATGCAATATGGAAAGCAAATGAATACACAGTAAAATTTCATGCGAATAATGGAACAGATACTGTAACCGAACAAAAATTTACGTATGATGTACAAAAAGCTTTAGATACAAACTCTTTTACATTTGAGGGTAAAAGCTTTGTTGGATGGTCAACTACAAAAACAGGTACTAAAAATTACTTTAATGGTCAATATGTGAAAAATCTTACTTCAACTCATAATGGAGTAGTTGATTTATATGCAGTATGGGATGATATTACTTATACTGTTACATTTGATGTGAATGGTGGTAAAGAAGCAACTTCTTCACAAACAGTTTCTTATAAAGGTCAAGTAAGTGAACCATCTAATCCTACAAGAATAGGATACACCTTTATTGGATGGATGGATACAAAACTTAATAATTCTTATGATTTTAATCAAGAAGTAACTTCCAATATTACTTTAAAAGCAATGTGGAAAGCGAACTCTTATACTATAAGCTATAATGCAAACGGTGCTAGTGGGAGTATGGATAAACAAGAACTTCTTTATGATGAAGAAAATATATTAAAGGCTAATACATTTACAAAAGAAGGTTATCATTTTATTGGATGGAGTTTATCAACTGAAGGAGAAGTAGTATATAAAAATCAACAAAGTGTAAGTAATATTACTACTGAAAATGGTAAAAATATAATACTTTATGCACAATGGGAAAAAGATGTAAAAACAGTCGTCTTATTTAATAATGGATTATCCGAATCTAAAAAAGTTGAGTATGGGGAAACAATTACATTACCAACTCTTACAAGAACAGGATATAAATTCTTAGGTTGGAATATAAATGGAAAATCATTACTTACTTCTAAAGAATTCACAGTAACTGATAATGTTAATTTATATGCAAATTGGGAAGTAGTTGTTTATAATATTAATTATGTTGATAATATTACAAGAATGAAAACTGCATTGAATCCAATAACATATACAATCACATCTAGTACAATCACATTGAAAAATCCAACAAGAACAGGATATATATTTGGTGGATGGTACAGTGATTCAAAATATCGTACAAAAGTAACGCAGATAAAAACAGGAAGTACAGGAAATCGTACACTGTATGCAAAATGGACACCAATCTCATATA
>CAJFOG010000221.1 GCA_904395785.1 uncultured Eubacterium sp.
TGAATATTGACTTTTTCTTCCCAATATAAAAACCTCCCGTCTCAGCGTTTAATTATTTACGCTGTCTACTGAGAGGTCATCATATCACAAAGTTTAGGCTTTTTTTATAAACATTATAGTAAGTATTCTAAATATATATTCTATAATTTTTTCTAAACACAACAACATTAAAAGCACCCAGACTGTCCATGCAAATAATCCCTCCATATCAAAAAATAATTTACATTGATACATTTCTCTTCCAATCCCAATATTCACTGATCCTATAATCTCCGCCATTATCCCAACTTTTAAAGAAAGAGATACGGCATTGATACTACTTGATTTTAGATTTGATTTAATAAGTGGTATATAAACTCTATATATTTTATAAAATAAAGATTCAGGATACATTTGTATCACGAAGTTCATATACTTATGAATATCAGTTAAGGCATGATATATTGTTGTAAAGATAGTTGGAAATGTGATAAAAAAGCATATCATAGTAGTCCCTATTTCATTTCCTAAAAAAACTAGTATAATTAATACGTAAGAAATGTTGGGAATACTACGAAACAATAATATAAATGGACGTATCATATATTGAAGTTTTTTATTATAATAACAAAGAAATGCAAATATAAAGGCAACTATAATTGATAATATTGAGGCAATAAAGACTCTTTTTAAAGTAAACATTATGGCAAAATAAAAATCTTTTTCGAACATAAATTGTATCATTCTTATAAAAATAGTATGAGGATAAGGGAATAACCAAGTATTCGCTAATACATAAGCAATCATATACCAGAAGAAAAGTATGAGAAAAATAGGTTTAATATATTTAGTATATAATATTGATAACATCTTTTTCTTTTTACTTAACATTCTTAATTCCCTCATAAATACATGCATATAGTTCCGATATATAACTTAATATTTTATCATCTTTACTCCCTATATTTTTCGCTTTATCTAAATAAGATAAGGCTAATGTATAATTTTCTATTTTAAAGTATGCCCATGCTAATGAAGTGAAACAATGAAGATGATCAATGTCATATGATATTAATTCTTCATAATAATAAATTGCATTTTTAAAGTCTTCTATATCAGTATAATTTCTTGCTAATTCATTAATTATCCAAGCATCTACTTCAAAAAAATCTATTCGTTTCAACAGAATATCAATGGCCTCATGATTTCTGCACTCTAATCTTAAGTTCCATGCGTAATAATCTAATACATACTTTGTATTATTAAACTCATTTAAATAACGCTCACAATATATAATAGCATCTTTATACATATGTATATCCGAATATGTCTTAATATATTCTTCATATAGCCACATCTTATAATCAACTAAACATTCCATCTTGTCTAATATTTGGAGTTTCAAAAAATTTCCTTTTGTTTTCTCAAGAATCAAAAAGAAATCTTTCATAAATGTTAAATGAAATTTATTATCTTTTATTATTTCATTTAATAATTGAAAGGATATATCTAAATGTTCATTCATCTCATCAACTCTATCCAATAAATAATAATATTGTGAAGATAATAAATGATACAAAAGATTATTAGAGTCATGAATTTTAGATAAATATGATAAACCTTCTTCATACTCTTTAATATATAAACATATTTCTGCCAGCAATAAATATGTAATATTATTCATTTCACAATTAATTAAAAATTGATATGCTGTATCATACCTATTTAAAAAAATTAGTAAATATATATAATCTTCTAAAATCGTATCATCGTAAGATAAAAAGAAACTTTTATGATAATATTCAAGTGCTTGTTCAAAAGATTGTTGATTTTCGTATATATGAGCACATTGTTGCAAAAGCCAACTATTATTAGGATCATCTAATAATGCATCCTCAAAATATATTAATGCAGAGTCTATATCTTTAGTTTCCAAATAACATGTTCCTAACTCTATATATATCCATGTTTCCTGCATCCCCATAATTATTGCTCTTTTAAAAAATGGTATTGCTTCAGTATATCTTTTTAATTTTGAAAGAGAAAATGCATATTGAGCAAATAACCAAGCTTCATCATGATAATATTTCAATCCTTCTGACAAATAAAAACTAGCTTCAAGATATCTTTGTAATTGATTAAGAATCCATCCCATATTAGAAAAATAAAAAGAATCTTCAAACTTATAAATATCGTATTGATATAAAAAAAGCCATGCTTCTTCATAACATTCATCATCAACTAATTTTTGAAATTTTTCTTTATATTTCATAAAAATCTCCTTCTATATAACTTCTATATTATACCATGGTAATAAAAAGAAAACATCAAAAACAAACAAAAAAA
>CAJFOG010000222.1 GCA_904395785.1 uncultured Eubacterium sp.
TATCGTCTATCGTTATATTTATTATATTGGAATTCGATATAAATATCAATAGAATTCATAGAAAAGATACAAAAAAATCGCCCGCAGGATTTTTTCCCACGGGCGATGTGTTGGTCAGCTATCCAAAGGTTTGTATCCGCCACAGTTCCCAATACACCAAAAATACGAGGGCATGGATTTATGTTCAAACCCTTAGAAAAGCCTTATATTTCAAGCATTTTCATACTTTTACTTATGTACCTTTGTCAACAATACTACGCTTTCCACATGGCTTGATATGACAAGAAGTATGTCAAAGCCACATTTCTGCCTTTGCCTGTAAGCGGAAACATATCCATGGGAATTTTTCTGTCCGTGGGAACATATCTATTTCTCTCGAAACACACTCGAAAGTGCTTTGTTCAAATCAGCTAACAAACTTTTTGCATCTTGAATTGTGTTAACTTCATAATCCGTGTTTCGTTTCCAAACCTTATTATACTCTTTCAAAGAAGCTCTATGACCTGCTAGTTTATTTCTAGAATCATAAGCCTTTTTGATTGCAGAATATACCAATCCCTCCGAGTCAATATTTACAAATTTTAGGAAATCATCCATCTGTGCGATGCTTCCTTTACTGCCATCATACTCTTTTTCCATTGTTTTTTTAAATATCTTTGTATTTATGCTCTCTGCTGTTAATTTACAAAGTTTCATCAAAAATTGTTGGTATTCTGGTATCGAAAGATTTGTTGGCAAAACAAAACTTTTATAAATTTCTGAATCAGCATCACTTAACTTCATAAAAAGTGGTTCACCATACTGTTTTATAATATATGAATTTGCAACTTCCAGAAGATGAATGGTATTAATTTCAGGTCTGCTCGCATCAGTCCACGTATTAAGTATTTGTCTTGCAAAAAACTTTTCTTCCATTTCTCCTTTAGGCACTTCATTAAATGCTTTCCAATACTGCTGCTCCTTATACGGAATTCTTCCTAAATCACCTAACCACACAACAACTTTGTTCTCGTCATTAATACAAAAGGGAATGGACCAATCCCGCAAATAAAAAATCTCACTATCTTGAATTTCATAATTTTGAGGATCTGCTTTATATTTATCCAACACTTTTATATCAAAAAATGTTTTTGTAAAATAGTGTGGATTGTCTGGGTTTGCACCAAAATTATTTGCTAATTTCGATTCATCGCACTCAAATGATATTTCTTCTCCGGTTTCATCATCAACTCCTATTACAAATGTTTCATATTTGTCTTCTTCACAAAAATATCTATAATCCTCATGTCTTGGTCTATTGTATGGAAATACAATAGCTTTTCCAATAACAGCTGAACAATAATCGTATGAGGCCTTCAAATCTGAATATGATTCTATTTTACTCAAAGTATAACACATATAAAAGTTTTCCCCTGAATAAACATCATATTCTTTCTTTGACTTTAATTCACCTTCCTTAAAATATCTACGATGATCAAATACAATTGACAAGCAGCTTTGATTTGCTGCAAGAAAATCTTTTAAATATGATGTCCTAATTTCAACCCTATGAGCATTTGCCCTTATCATAACTTCTTCCGTTCTTGGATGTTTGTATTCTTCTCCCACATGTCTTAAATTTCCATACCAGATTAATTTAGGATTTATCTCATAAATTGAAGGATACTTATCAAAGTATCTAATTGCGATAAGATACTCAAACTCATCTTTTTTCTCTCCACTAATATATTCCACTTCATCATTTCCATATTTGTTAAATGTGGATTTTCCAAAACTTTCTGTACTAAACTCCCAATCATATTTTGATAAATACTTTTTTATTTGTTCGTCTGTACCTTTAAGCATTGCACAAAATGTAAAAATATCATTATTGTAATCCTTCTTATCATTCTCTTCAAATACAGTTATCCATTCGTTTTTATTTATTCTGCTATACAGTTCAACATAATCTCCAAATAGCTGATCCATTACTGTCACCTCATTCTTAATTATCGTTATATCCGTTTCTTATGGTATCCAAACACTTCTTCCAGTATTGTTCACGCTCCAGTATTTTTATCGGATCATATGATAAACCGAAATACTCAAGCAATGTGTATGTAAAATACTTTTCAAAATACTCCGAGCCTTTCTGCTCATACAGAGCAATCAGTTTTTTATTTCCGCCATGTTTGGAATCCAGGTAGTTACCCCATCTTTGTGCAACTCCTCCTTCTCCTGTAGCAGAGCCTATATAAAGTTTTCCAGTGTGAGTGTCTGTCAGACAATACACTCCGGTTATCTTTTTTAATGCCTCATAATATGTAGGCATTATTTTTCCGTTAAAAATATCAGCCAGACGGTTATACGGCAGATGGACTCTGTCATAACCTTCAAAGTTCTCGCCACTATATAAGCATGGCAGTATTTCTTTTACAGTTGCCTGTTCAAGATACTTACTGAGGTTAAATACATATCTTGAGAAAGTGTTGCCTTTCTTACATTTGATAACCAGCCTGCCAAACAACGGCACAAATCTCTCCAGTACATTTGCAGTCGCCCACTCATCAGCAGGAACATCCACAATTTCTGCTGCCGAAATCAGCAACCATTCATCATCAGTCATTCGTGCAAAACTGAATACCCACTGCCCTGGATAAAAATTACGCTGTTTTCCATACCATCCCCAATAAGAACAATCGGCACAAGTGCCAGACATTTTTTCAGCCTCACTGTGTTTGAGCCATCTATCAAGAAATGGCTGTCCACCACTTCCAGCTTGCATATTAAATTCGATTTTACTGTTTTGAATCTCTTCCTTTGTGAGATTCAAAACATTATTCAATAGTAAATCCATAATCACACCTCTTTCAGTTGCGGATTTATCTTATACTCCAAAGAATGCTGTCAATCTTCTTTATTTTTGATATCTCTTTGTAATCAGGCAACACCCGGTCAAACTCACTGATACATTCTTGTCCTTTTTCTGTTTCCAAAAAATCGGTATACCACTTTTCCATATCAGCATAAAGCATAATTGCATTCTTCAATTTTTCTTCCTTCGTTGCTCCCGTAAGTTGCATATTCAGATTCTGAACAACGTAGCAATCCCATATCGGCTTTTCCGGAAGTATCGTTGCAAGCATTTTACTCGAAAAAGACGGCTCGATATTTCCAGTACATTCATAAAGGTATGTAATAATGTTTTCAAAGGTTGGCTTTCCATTCTTAACACTTTCAAAATACTCATAATAAGATTTTCTCTAGCTTTCATTACGTCTTACTATATAAAACCCATTGAATGTTCGTTGAAAGTCAGTATCAACAGCAACATTGGTGATACTGACCTGTTCCATAATATATTGGTATTTATCAAGTCCCATACTTGATGCCAAACGTTCTTGGAATACTTTACTAATATCAAAACTCATATCCATAATTTTTACCTCGCCAAGTTCCGAACTAATCCTCTCTCTTTATATAAGTCAGTTCAATATCATATCCCAAAGCCTCTAGCATCTGCACAAAGGTCTTATTCACAACTCCGTCCTTTTTCTTTATGATGCGATTCACATACTGACCTGTAGTTTCAATTTCCTCCGCCAGCTGTGCCTGTGTCATACCATTCTCTATGCACTTTACTTTTACATCTACTTCTATATTATTTTTAATCATATTCGCCGCTCCAATTTGCACTCAATGTTATTTCTAACACAAATAAGATAATTTATTGTACCACACATTCTTCAAAATTTCAATTAACCGCACATAACGTGCAAATGAATTTTCTGTAACAAAAAACACCCTGCATTTCTGCAAGGTGCTAACTGTAAGCATATTTTTCATCTGTCGACATCCACGCTTGTGCCGGATTTAAACTCAACCGTGAACTTATCCTCATAAACCGTTATTCTTTCAACCATTCTTCTTACCAAGGATTCATCATATTCTTCAATCTGCTCCGTCTGCTCTGCAAGGAACTGCTTCATCTCAGCTATACGCTGTTTCAACCCTCCCGTTCGGCATTCTCCGCCATCGCTTCCTGTTTCATTTTACGCAGACGGTCTATTTCATCAGCGAGGTCATTGTAATCCTGCCGGGCATTGGCTCGTTTCAGAAGTTCCTTTTGCAGTTCTTCCAGCCTGGCATTGATGCTCTCCATCGAACCTTCATCTTCTAAAGCGAACACCATCACAATATTTTCCTCCAAGGCTGCAAGCATATCATCTTTACCACCGAGTGCCTTGTTAATAGCCGTTACTACTGCATCCTGCAACTCGGTTTCCTTTATGGTTGGTGCATCACAACAGCCGGGTCCATGTTCTACCCGGCTCACGCAATCGGATCAGTTCTATCTCAAGTATCTGCTTGCCTTGCTCGGTGATCTGATATTCTTTTTTTCTACTGTCTTTTTCGGCGGGTAGAGAAACTATCCAACCTTTTTCAAGAA